>WGAH01000829.1 GCA_015489145.1 Deltaproteobacteria bacterium | reverse complement strand
GCGCCGCTGACGACGGCCCAGGTGGACACGAGGGGGCTGACCACGCTCACCGGCCCGAGGGCGAAGGCCCGGAACATCCCGAGGTAGGCCACCGCCGCCGCCGCCGAGGCCCGGGCGCGGTCCTCCTTCGACCCGGTGATCGACAAGCTGGAGCAGGCCGGCTCGGCCCGGGGCGCGGGCGCCGTCTCGGCGGAGGGACGCCCCCCCTACGACATCGACGAGACGATCCGGGTGGTGCACGAGATCGACGAGGCGGTCGCGCACGCCGACTCGCTGGAGGACTGGCTGGCGACGGTGTCGCGGCAGGACTACCGGGACGTGGCGCCGGACGTGCTCGCGGCGCGGGCCGACATGCTGCGGGTGCTGCGGGACCTCTACGCCCGGCAGGTCGCGGTGGAGGACCAGCAGGCCCTGTGGAAGGTCTCCAGCGGGATGCTCCTGCTCGGCACGCTGAGCGTGGTGGACGCCCAGGGGGGCGCCGGCGCGCTGGGACCCGAGGCGAGCGTGGACGTGGATCGCGAGCAGGCGAAGCGCCTCCTCGACCGCCTCCTCGACCAGCAGGCCGAGCGCGCCCGGCTCGTCGCCGACCTGCGGCGGTCCGAGGACGCCCTCATCGGCGCGATGATGGAGCACGCGCAGGTCTACTGGAAGTACCTCGACGAGTGGGACCGCCTGTGCGCGCTGCGCGACCGGGCCTACCTCGCGGCCTGGAACGGGGACTGGGACGCCGCCCTCGACAGCGCCCGCGCCGCCATCGCCGCCGCCCCCCTCGAGCGGGAGGCGCACCTGATCGCGGCCCTGGCCCTCATCGAGAGCGGTCGCGCCGACGACCCGGAAGGGGCGGGCGAGGTGGATCGGCTCCTCGCCGAGGTGATCGACGAGCACCCCGACCAGACGGCCCCCGCGCTGCTGCTTCGCGGCGTCCTGCGCGCGCGACGGGGCGACCGGGAGGGGGCACGCCTCGACCTGCGGCAGGCCGCCGCCTACTACCCGCGGCAGGCCGACCGCCTCGCCGACATGCTGGATCCCTACCGGGCGCGGAGCTTTCTCCGGCGCTCCCACGAGGGCACCTGGATCCTCCAGCTCTACAAGGCGACCATGCTTGGCGCCGGCTACTTCAGCCCGGACCTGCAGCTCGCCCGCCTGGCCTTCGAGGAGGGCGACGTCGAGGCGGGCCGCCGGAAGGTGGCCGACCACTTCGCCCGGCGCCGGGCGCAGGGCCAGTGGGACTACCTGATCAGCGACCTGGCCTTCTGCGAGGACCTGCTCGGCGACGACTACCGCTCGATCTTTCCCGAGGACGTCTACCTCGACCTCGTCGCGAAGCCGGCGCTGGTGGGCAGCAGCCTCAAGCTGGCGGTGCGGAACCGCAGCGACCGCGCGCTGCACAACGCCACCCTGGTGCTCGCGGTGCAGTTCACCGACATGCACCCGGCCGACTACGAGACCTTCGTCGGCGGTCGGACGCAACCGGCGGTGAATGCCCTGGACACCACCGACTTCGGCACGACCGAGGTGCGCTTCGACCTCTACGGCCGGGAGCGCACGGTGGACGACATCGTGAAGCTCCGGGCGATCCTCGTGAGCGACGAGGCGGTGGTGTGGGTGGACACCGACGCCTACAAGCTCGCCGAGGCCGAGCAGATGCGGCAGCGGCGGCGGGAGCGCGAGCCCGGGCGCCCGGTGGCGGCGCGGGGTTCGGGGGGCGGCGCCCTCGCCGACCGGGTGGCGCGGGAGGCGGTGGACGCCGCGAAGCGGGAGGCCGTGTTCCAGGTGGACGTGCGAAAGCTCCTCAAGGACGACGTCGTGATCCGGCTGCCCCGGGAGCTCGTGCTGTTGCGCCCGCTGTTCCGCCTGCGGAACGCGGCGACGGGCGACCTGCTCCAGCCCGACGAGAACCTCGTCGTGGGCGACCACATCGAGCTCCGCTTCTCGGGCGTCGGCGACTTCGGCGACGGGGAGTCCGGCACCTTCGACCTCGTGGCCGACACCCCGGCCGGGGAGCTGGTGCTGAGCTGGGACCGGGACGCGGATGGGAGCTTCCGCCTGGACGGGGTGCGCCTCGGCGGCTGATCGGGCGCGTTTCCGAAACGATCGTTTTCTTGGCCTTTTACGGCTCGACGTTCGTCGGACTTTCGTCGATCTGACGAAGACCTTCGTCGATTCGACGAAGGTCGGTTTCGCAAGTCGTTGAAATCACGACACCCGGCAATTGGCACGGGTCTTGCCATTC
>WGAH01000828.1 GCA_015489145.1 Deltaproteobacteria bacterium | reverse complement strand
GGATGGCGGTCATGCCGGGGCAGTCTAATCCCTGCTACGCTGCGGCGGCATGAAGGCTGACGACACGCTGCTCGCGGACGCGACCGAGGAGGTCGCGGGGCCCGTCTTCCAGCCGGGGCTGGTGCTGGCGCACCACCGTCCCGGCTGGTTCGAGCGGGCCGCCGGCCGCATCTTCGTGCCCGAGGACGGCGCCGCCGTGGTGCTCGGGCGGGGCACGGGCCGCTTCGGCCCCGGCGTCCTCGACGACCCGCACATCTCCCGCCGCCACGCCGAGCTGCGCCGGCAGGGCGGGCGCCTGTTCGTGCGCGACCTCGACAGCCGCAACGGCACCCGCGTCAACGGCCGGCGCGTCGAGGCCGCCGAGCTGTTCGTCGGCGACGTGCTGCGCCTGGGGCCGGCGGTGATGCTGGTCGCCGCCGTGGACGGCCCGGGCCTCGAGGTCCCCCACCCGACCCTCCTCGGGCGGTCCGCCGGCCTGCGGCGGGTCCTCGAAGCCGTCGAGCGGGTGGCCCCCACCGACAGCACGGTGCTCGTGCTCGGCCCCACCGGCGCCGGCAAGGAGCTGGTCGCCCGCGAGATCCACGCCCGCAGCGGCCGGGGCGGCCCCCTCGTCACCCTCAACTGCGCCGCCGTGCCCGACACGGTGCTCCACAGCGAGCTGTTCGGCCACGCCCGCGGCGCCTTCACCGGGGCCGAGCGCGCCCGCAAGGGCCTGGTGCAGCAGGCCGCGGGCGGCACCCTGTTCCTCGACGAGATCGGCGACGCCACCGCCGAGATGCAGGCCACGTTGCTGCGCCTCATCGAGAACCGCGAGGTGCGCGCCGTCGGCTCCGACCGCACGCGCGCCCTCGACGTGCGCTTCGTCGCCGCCACCAACCGCGACCTCGGCGCGGCGGTGCGGGCCGGCACCTTCCGCCAGGACCTCCAGGCCCGCCTCGCCCGCTACGTGATCCGCATCCCGCCGCTGTCCCAGCGCAAGGAGGACGTGCCGCTCCTCGCCGAGCACTTCGCCTCGCGCCACCGGGGCGTGCCGACCCACCTCTCCCCGGCCCTGGCGGTGGTCCTGCTGCGCCACGACTGGCCCGGCAACGTGCGCGAACTCGACAACCTGATGCACCGCATCGTGCTCGACCACCCGGGCGAGGAACCGCTGCCCGTGCCGGCCTGGTGGGCCGAGGAGATGGCGCCCGCCGTCGCCCCGGCGGAGGGCGCCGCGTCTCCGGCCGGCGGCCCGGCTCCGCCGCCCCCGGTTCGCCGGCGGCACGCGGGCGGCCCGCCGCCGCCCGAGGCCCTCGAGGCCCTCCTGCGCGAGCACGGCGGGAATGTCACCGCCGCCGCCGGGGTCCTCGGCGTGGGCCGCAACACGCTGTACCGCTGGATTCGAGCCGCGGGCATCGACCTGGAGGCGATGCGCGGCTGAACGGCGCGCCGCCCGAGGGATGGAACGTTCCATGGCGCGTTCCATTCCCCGCCGGGCGGAAACGCCCTCGGGGCGGGGGCGTGCCATTCTCGGCGGGAGCCCGGCGGGATCCGGCCACGCGGCGCCGGGGCCGGCACCTGGCACGGGGGTTGCAGCAGGGGGGAGCGACTCCCGGAGGTGCTCCCGATGCCGTCGCCCCGCCCGCTCCTCGCCCTGCTCCTCGGCGCGCTCGCCGCGCCCGCCCTCGCCGAAGACGGCGGCGGGATCGGCGTGGTGGAGGGGCGGACCTGCGCGGCGGCCGGCGCCTACGTCTTCCTCCCGGTGGACCTCGACGGAGACGGCGTCGAGGACGGGCGCTTCGAGGCCTGGACCCGCGAGGACGGGAGCTTCCGCATCGAGGGCGTGCCCGACGGCGCGCACCTCGTGTACGTCGACGAGGGCGACGACGAGCCGAGGCGGCTGGTCGCCATCGTGCGGGGCACGGGCATCGCCTGGGCCCCGGAACACTGCCTGGACGAGGGCCGTCGCCGGTGGGACGTGCGCGACGCGGGGTGCGGCGCGCGCGTCGGCCATGATTCGAGACCGGTGGCCCTGGCCGACGCTGGTAGCTGAACACCGGCGACGGCCCTCGGTTCCTTTCGGGCGCCCGCGGGGGGAGGCGGGCGCGGGGCTTGTGCGCCGCCCGCTCCCATCCGATCCCCCGCGTGATGGCGGGAACCCGAGCCAGCGATGCGCGCGCGACCCCGGGGCGGGGAGAGTGGGGAGTCCTGCGCGGCCAGCGGGCCCTCGGGCGCTTCGTCCGCCTCATGCTGCTCGCCTCCCTGCTCGCCTACGCCCTGACCGGCTGGTTGATCCGCCTGGGCCACGTCGGCCGCGATCCCTCCCTGGTTCGCGCCCTGGTGGTCGTCGCGCTGGGCCTGCTCTACTTCTTCGGCGAGCGCCTCGGGAGCTGGGAGCGCGCGGGGCTCGTGGCGGTCTGGCTGATGACGGGCCACGTCCTCGGCTTGGCCTGGATCAACCACTTCGAGCCGCCCTACCCGGTGCTCGCCGTCCTGGTGCTGGCCGGGGCGCTCGGGGCCGCCTGGCCGCTGTTCACCACCGCGCGCAGCCAGGTCGTCTACTGGGGCGCGCAGTTCCTCGCGTGCGTGGCCGCCGTGCTCGATTCCGACCTCCCCACCTTTCACGGCGCCCTGTTCGTCGCCGGTTCGGGCCTGCTCGCGGTGCTCGGGCTGGTGGTGGCGCGCGAGGGGCACCGGCTGAGCGAGGCGTTGGCCGAGCGCGAGCACCGCCTCGCCCTCGTCGTGCAGGGGCTCGCCGACGCGCTCGTCTCCGTCTCGGCGGACGGCACCTGGCGAAAGCGCTGGGTGCGTCCGGGCTGGGACCTCGGCGCCGAGCTCGACCCGGCGAGGGTGGCGCGGTGTCTCGGCGACGAGGCCCGGGCGGCCATCGACGACGCGCTGGCCCGAGCCCGGCGAAGCGGGCGGGCGCGGGCCGTCGAGATCGAGCTGGAGCTGGACGGGGAGAGCCGCCACCTGGAACTGGTCCTCGTGCCGGCGCCGGGGGAGACCTTCGAGTGCATGGTCCGGGAGACGACGGCCCGCCACCGCCTCGCCGAGCAGCTCGAGGCCGCCAATCGCCTCGCCGCCATCGGGCGGGTGGCGGCCGGGGTGGCCCACGAGATCAACAACCCGCTGGCCTACGTGGTGGCGAACCTCGAGTACGTGCGCGACGAGCTGAAGCGCGAGGACGACATGGACGCGGGCACCGTGCGCGACGCCATCGCCGACGCCATCGAGGGGGCGGCGCGCGTGCGGAAGGTGGTCGACGAGCTGCGGCGCGGCGCGCGCCCGACGCCGGCCGAGCCCGAGACGATCGACGTCAACGACGCGGTGCGCGGGGCCTGCGCCATCATGGACAACCAGGTGCGCCACCGGGCGAGCCTGGAACTGGACCTGGAGCCGGATCTCCTGGCCCGGGCCGACGAGACGGCGCTCACGCAGGTGGTGGTGAACCTCATCGACAACGCGGTGCGCGCCATGCCGGAGGGGCGGCCGGGGAACCGCCTCCGCATCCGCACCGCGGAGGAAGGCGGTCGCGTGGTCGTCGAGGTGGCGGACAACGGGACGGGCATGGAGCCCGAGGTTCTGGAGCGGGTCTTCGAGCCCTTCTTCACGACCCGGGGCCGAGGCGGAATGGGGTTGGGCATGTACCTGGCGAAGAACACGATTCGACGCTTTGGCGGCGGGCTGCGCGTGGACAGCACGCCGGGGGGCGGCACGGTGGTTCGCATCGACCTCACCCCGGCGGACCAGACCCGGGAGGTGGTGCGGGCGCCGCGGGAAGCGCCTCGCCAGGGGGAGCCGGGCCGGCTGCGCGTGCTGCTCGTGGACGACGACGCGGCCGTGGCCCGCGGCATGGGTCGCCTGCTCCGGGCCCGCCACGAGGTCGTCGTGGAGACCGACCCCCACCGGGCCCTGGACCGCCTGGTGCGGGAGGACTACGACGTGGTGCTCTGCGACCTGATGATGCCCGGGCTCACCGGCGCCGAGCTGTACCGCCGGGCGGTGGGCTACCGCCGCGAGCTGGCCGACCGCTTCGTGTTCCTCACCGGCGGCTCCTTCACCGACAGCACCGACGCCTTCCTCGCCGAGGTGCAGGCGCCCACCCTCCACAAGCCGATGTCCCGCGCCCGCCTCTACGAGGCCCTCGACGCCTTCGCCGTGCGCCGCCGGGCCGCCTGAGCCGGCCGCCGCCTACCGGGCCGTCCAGCCCACCCGGGCGTCGTCGGGCGGCAGCCAGTCGGCGGCGCGGTCCTCGCCGAGCCGCACGTCGAGCCAGGCGGTGACCACGGTGTCGACGAGGGCGTGGGCGTCCTCGGTGGGGATGCCGGGGTCGACGCAGGCGTCGTCGCCGGGGAGCAGGTCGCAGAGGTTGGTGAAGGCGAAGTGGTCGGCCCCGTCCAGCGCGGCCAGCGCGGCGTCCCGGCTGCCCAGGCCCTCGAAGATCGGCTGGACCTGCGAATCCATGGGGGCCTGCTCGTCCGCGGTGCCGCCCATCACGAGCGTCGGGAGCACCTCCTGGTCCAGCCCCCCGACCAGCGCCTCGTAGCCGGCCGGGGCCAGGGCGACGACGCCGCGCACGCCCGGGTCGCCCAGGTCGATCTCGTCGACGCCGGGCCAGGTGGCCACCGCGCCCTCCTGCAGCGGGTCGCACAGCCAGCCCCCGTGCTCGGCGCACCAGTCGGCGGAAGCGGAGAGGTCGAGGACGGCGCCGCCCATCACCAGGGCGGTGAAGCCGCCGAAGGAGTGGCCGGCGACGAAGAAGCCGGCGGCCTCGTTCACGCAGCCGTCGAGGGGGCCGCCCGGCGCCGACCAGCCGTTCACCAGGCTGGCCCAGGCCGCCGCGAGGTCGAGGGGGCGCCGGAAGATGAGGTCGCCCAGCGCGTCCTCGTCGTTGTCGGTCCAGGTGTTGTAGAGGTGGTCGGGGGCGACGACGAGGAAGCCGTGGCTCGCGAGGCGCTCGGTGAGGAAGTAGGACTGGAAGGAGACGCCGCCGTTGCCGTGGGAGAACAGCACCACCGGACGGGCCTCCTCGCAGGCCGCCGGCGCGTCCTGCGCGGCGCCGCCCGGCACCAGGCCGCCGTAGGCGTAGGGCTCGGCGCCGTCGGCGTCCTCGCTCGGGTACCAGACGAGCACCGGCAGGGGCTCGGCGAGCCCGGTGACCGTGGCGTGCTTCTCGGTGACGCCCACCGCGTAGGGGCCGGGCTGGTCCGGGGGGTGGAAGGGCGCGGCCGCCGTGTCCTCGGCGCCGCCCGTGCAGGCCAGAGCGAGCAGCCACCACATGCCGCCTCCTCGATACCCGCACCCTATCGCGGCGACGCGATCAGGAGCGGGGCGGATCGCGCTGGCCTGCGGTTTCACGGGCGGGATACGCCGGACCCGCGGCCGACTCCCGGCCGCTTCGCCAGGAGGACGACATGGAAGGCTCGACGGGCATCGGCGCGGTGGACACCCTCTTTCCCCTGCTGCTCAAGGAGTGGAAGCAGAGCTGGGTCGAGGCGACGAACTCGGCCGGCGAGCTGAAGTGCAAGGTCGAGCTGGCCTGGGGCGACGGATACGAGGACGGCGAGGCCCTCATCGCCGCCATGGACCGGGCCGGCGTCCAGACGGTGCTCGCCACCGACCTCCTCGCCTGGTCCTACACCCGCCAGACGCGCTTCGCCCTCGACATGACCGACCGCATCGTCGAGCTGACCCGCCGCTACCCGGGCCGCGTCTACGGCCTGGCCGACTACGACCCCCTCCACATCCGCGCCAGCCTCGAAAAGGTGGAGCGCGACTGCACCGAGCACGGCTACAAGGGCGTCTACGTCCACATCTACGGCTACGACATCCCCCTCGACCACCGCAAGATGTACCCGCTCTACGCGCTCTGCGAGGCCAGGGGCATCCCCGTCTCCATGCAGATCGGCCACGTCCTCGAGGCGATGCCCAGCGAGCACGGCCGGCCGATCCAGCTCGACCGCATCGCCTGCGACTTCCCCGACCTCGTGCTGGTGGGCACCCACACCGGCTGGCCCTGGGTCGAGGAGGCCATCGCCGTGGTCACCAAGTGGCCGAACGTCTACCTGTCGACGAGCGCCTGGCTGCCCAAGTACTTCAGCCCCACGCTGCGCGGCTTCCTCAACTCCCGCGTGGGCAGCGGCAAGATCCTCTTCGGCTCCAACGGCCTGAGCTGGGAGCGCTACCTCGCCCAGTGGGCCGAGCTGGGCCTGCGCGAGGACGCCAGCCACGCCATGCTGGTCGACAACCCGAAGCGCGTCTTCGGCCTCGACTGATCCGCGCCGGGTTCCGCGTCTTCCCCCCCCTTCGCGCGCCGGGCCGGGCGCGTATGATGGAGGTGTGCGCCGCCCCCGCGGCGCCCGAGGAGGGAGCGATGCACATCCAGACCCTGAACGACGGCACCCACGTCGAGATCCGGCCGCCGACCTACGAGGACGTGGACCGCATGCTCGCCTTCTTCACCTCCCTGCCCGACGAGGACCGCCGCTACCTCAAGGTGCACCGCCTCGACCGCGACCGGGCCGAGGAGCGCGTGCGGGAGGCGCTCGACGGCCGCGCCGTCCGCCTGCTCGCCGTCGCCGGCGACCGGGTGGTGGGCGACGGCGCCCTCGAGCTCTCGCACCAGGGCTGGGGCCGCCACCTGGGCGAGATCCGGGTCTTCGTCGCCCCGGAGTTCCGCCGCAAGCACCTCGGCGCCCTGCTGATCCAGAAGCTGTTCAAGGAGGCCGAGAAGCGCGAGGTCGAAAAGGTCGTCGCCCGCATGGCCGCCCCGCAGGTCGCCGCCCGCAAGGTCTTCGAGCGCCTCGGCTTCCACGTCGACGCCGTCCTGCCCGCCTACGTCACCGACGCCGCGGGCGCGAAGCACGATCTCGTCGTCATGAGCTGCACCCTGGACGAGGTCTGGCGCGAGCTCAAGGACTTCTACGACTCCGACCACTGGCCCGACGGCTGATCGGCGGGCGTGAGGGAGTGTGGAGGAGGAGCGGTGACGCGGCTGGAAGCCGCGTCTACGGAGAGGGTGCGAAGTAGAAGCGGCTTCCAGCCGCTTCGTGGCGTGGAGCCGAGGCGAAGGAGAGGTCGAAGCGGCGTTGGCTTGCGTGGCGTGTTTGGGGAGAGGAGCGAGGAGTGGGAGAGGGAGGGAAGTAGAAGCAGCTTCCAGCCGCTTCGTGGCGTGGAGCCGAGGCGAAGGAGAGGTCGAAGCGGCGTTGGCTTGCGTGGCGGGTTTTGGGGAGAGGAGGGAGGAGTGGGAGAGGGAGGGAAG
>WGAH01000827.1 GCA_015489145.1 Deltaproteobacteria bacterium | reverse complement strand
CCCCCCAGGTCTCCGGCTCCCCCGCCGACACCACCACCGGGGCGCCGAGGCGCGGCAGGAGCACGCGGTCCGCGCGCACCGGCACCCGGGCGCCGCCGACCACCAGCTCGCCGTCCTCCACCCGCGGGTCGCGGCGGCAGCCGAGGTGGGCGCAGGCCGCCAGCGCCGCGGCGTGCCACCACACCCGCCCCTCGACGTCCACCCGGCGGACCGGGGCGCGAAACACGCGGCCCAGCAGCAGGTCGCGCTCGGCCTCCACCAGTCCCGGGCGGCCGGCCCGGGCCACCGCCGGGGTCCCCGGCGGCCGGGCGCGGCCGTCCACGAAGCGCACGGGCACCACCACCGGCACCCCCCGCGCCGCCGAGTCGCGCATCGCCCGCGCCAGGGCCTCGTCCTCCTCGCCGGGGGTGGTCAGCGCCACGTCGAGGAGGATGGCGGTGGCGCCGGCGTCGGCGAGGCCGGCGAACAGCTCCGGGTAGCGCCCCCGCCAGCTCCGCGGCGGCTCGTCGGCGGGCAGGGCGACGACCACCGCCTCCTCCACCGGCTCCGGGGGACCCGCGAGGAGGCCCAGGCCGGCGGCGAGGACCGGCTCCAGCCGGTCGGTGACGCCGAGGGCCGCCGCCAGGGCGACGCCCAGGGTCAGGGCCGCCCCCGGCGCCCACCGCGGCAGGCGAGACCGGCGCTCCCAGTGCGCCCAGACCGCCTCGAAGGTGGTCGCGGGCACCACCTCGATCCCCACCTCCGGCAACGACGCGCCGGCGGGCACGAAGACCCGGCGCAGCCCCGCCTCGGCGGCGGCGCGGAGCTTGGCCGGCACCCCGGCGACGGGGGCGATGCCGCCGTCCACGTCCACGCCGCCGGTGAAGGCGGTGTCGCCGGGCAGGCGCCGTCGGGTGAGGGCCGCCCGCACGGCCACCGCCACCGCGAGGCCGAGGGAGGTGCCGTGGAGCCGGAAGCCGGCGCCGCGCACGTGCCAGCTCACCCGGCGCTCGGCCCCGGCCAGGCCCACGGTGGCCGCCACCTGCGCGGCCACCTCGGCGTCCCGGGCGAGGTCGCCCACGCCGAGCACGCCGCGGCCGGGCTCCAGGCGCACCACCACCTCCACGACGTGGCCGGAGCCGGCCGAATCGACGACCAGGGCGCGGGCCGAGGCCGTCTCCCCCGCCGTCTCCCGAGGCGGCGGTTCCCCGGCCGGCGCCTCGTCGGACCGCGCCGCGGCGGGCGGCGGCGAGACGTCGACGGGAAGCGTGTGGCCGGGGCCCATCGCCTGGTCGAAGGTCGCGTCCCCGGCGATGGGCCCGGGCTCCGCGGCGCCGTCGAGGATGGCGAGCAGGGCGGCGACGTGGACGGGGCGGTCGGCCGGCTCGGGGCGGAGGGCCGCCTCGACCGCCCGCTCCACCGCCGGAGACACCCCCGGGACCAGGGCGCGGAGCGGGCGGTACTGCCCCGCCGCCACGGCGGCCATCACCGCCCAGGCCGTCTCGCCGCGAAAGGCCGGCACCCCGGCGACCAGCTCGTAGAGGATGGCGCCGAGGGAGAAGATGTCGGCGCGGGCATCCACCGTCGCCGCGTCGCGGGCCTGCTCCGGGGCCATGTAGCGGGGGGTGCCGAGCACCCGTCCCCGCCGGGTGCGCCCGGGCTCGCCGGTCCAGGTGGGGCCGAGGACCTTGACGATGCCGAAGTCGGAGACGCGGGCGACGGGCGGGCCGCCGGGGCGCGGATCGAGGAGGACGTTGCCCGGCTTGAGGTCGCGGTGGACGTAGCCCTCGCGGTGGGCGAAGGCGACGCCGGCGGCGATGTCGCGGAACAGGCGCAGCGCCTCGGGCAGGGCGGGCGCGCCCTCCTCGCGGAGGCGGTCCGCCAGGGTGCCGCCGCCGACGTACTCGAGGACGAGGGCGGGCGCGCCGGCCACCTCGAAGGCATCGGTGACGCCCACGATGTTCGGGTGGCGCAGGGAGGCCTGGGCGCGACCCTCGTCGACGGCGCGGGCCACGAGGTCCGCGTCGTCGAAGCGCAGCAGCTTCAGCGCGTGCAGGGTGCCGAGGTTGGCGTGGCGCACGCGGTAGACCACCGCCGCCGCCCCGGCGCCGATGCGCGCCTCCACCACGTAGCGGTCGACGCGATCGCCCGGTTCCAGCTCGCGGCTCACGCGCCCGCCACCGGGATCTCAGCCGTCCTGCCGGTCGAGGCGCCGCCGCCGGCCGCGCCCGTCCACCACGGCGAGGCGCTCCGGCGGTTCCGCCAGCGCCGGCACCGCCACCGGCCGCCCGGGCTCCAGGGGCACCGCCCGCCCGGCCCACTCGACGGTGAGCCCCGGCGGCCCCGCGACGTGCTCGAGGGTCCAGGCCTCGCCCGCGACGAGGCGCACGACCAGGCCGGCGCCGGCATAGCGCAGCCCGGGGCCCTCCTCGCCGTCCGCCGCCGCCAGGCGGGGGCGCTCCTCGGCCTCGGCCTCGTCGAGCTGCGCCTCGTCGTCGGCGAGCCAGGCGGCCTCCTCCTCGTCGGCCATGTCGCCCGCGGCCCGGCGCACCGCGCCGAGCCAGCCGACGGCGCGCAGCCAGGGGTGCACCGCCTCGCCCTCCACCGCATCGAGGGCGCCCCGCTGCAGCGCCTCGTAGATCGCCCGCCCGCTCATCGCTCACCTCCCGCGGAGGCCGGCGCCGCGTCGTCCAGCTCGGGCGTCACCTCCACCAGCACCGCCAGGATCGCCTCCAGCACGTCGATGGGCCGCCCCGACGTCCCCGCCGGCGCCC
>WGAH01000826.1 GCA_015489145.1 Deltaproteobacteria bacterium | reverse complement strand
GAGCTCCACGCCGCCCGCTGTCGTCGGGAATGCCGGCCGGCATTCCCGACGACAGCGGGCGGCGTGGGCCTCGGGGGAGGGGGCGGCGACCTGTTCGCCGCGCGCCAGGCGGCTCCGCGCCCCGTCGAGGTCGCCGGCGCCCAGGGCCGCCAGGCCGGCCAGCGCCGGGATCTCGCCGCGGTCGGGGGCGAGGTCGGCGGCCTCGTCGAGGAGGGCGCGGGCCTCGTCGAAGCGGCCGGCGGCGAGGAGGTGGCGGCCGAGGACGACCCGGGGCTGCCAGAGCTCGGGGCCCCAGCGAATCGCCGCCCGCAGCAGCGCCAGGGCGCGGGCCTCGTCGCCCCGGCCCCCCTCGGCCAGGGCCAGCTCGACCTCGCCGAGGGCGGCGGCGTGACCCGGGTCGTGGGGGTCGATGGCCCGGGCCCGGGCGAGCGCCTCCCGCGCCTCGGCCAGCCGCCCCTCCCGCAGCAGGGCGGTGCCGAGGTTGCGCCAGGCCTTGTCGTCGCAGGGGTCGGCGGCGATGGCTTCCCGCGAGACCGCCTCCGCCTCGGCGACCTCGCCCCGGGCCAGCGCGACGTAGGCCAGGCCCACCCGGGCGGCGGTGTGGCGCGGGTCGCCGGCCGCGGCGGCGGCGAACTCCGCCCCGGCGGTGGCGAGGTCGTCGTGGAGGAGGGCGTACTGCCCGAGGAAGTAGTGCCGCTCCACCGCCGGCGGCCCGCGCACCGTGCGGTCCACGGCGCAGGGAGCGACCTGCCGGCGCGGGTCGGCGAGGCGCCCCGCCGGCAGCCAGGGCAGGGTGGGGGGCAGGGCGAGGAGCGCGCCGACCCCGCCCATGAGCGCGGCCGCCCCGGCCACCGTCCGCCAGGCCCGCGCCCGCACCCGGCCGGCGAGCCAGGCGAGGCCGACCCCGGCGTAGGCCGACAGGAGCGGCACCATGGGCATGCGGTAGCGGGTGACGGCGAAGAACAGCGCCATCCCGGCGAGGTGCGCCGCCAGGATCACGAGCGGAGCGGCGTCGGCGCGGGGGCGGCGGGCGACGCCGAGGCCGAGGAGCGCCGGCAGCAGGAGGGCGGGCCAGCGCGCCGGCAGCCGGCGCAGGACGCGGGAGGCGGCGATCTCGCGTTCCACCGGCACGTTGTCGCCGATCTCGCGGGGGCCGAGGGCCTGGTGGAGCTTGCGGGTGGCGAGGGCGAGGTAGCGCACCGGGTCGGCCCGCCACTCCGCCAGCGTGCGGCGAATCCAGTACCGGTCCACCTCGGGCCAGTCGAGCCAGCGGCCGGCGTCCATGGAGGCGATGCGGCGGGCGGTGCGGGCGAGGGCGTCCTTCTCGGCGGGGAGGCGGAAGGGCTGCGCCGCCTGGTCGAGCACCGTCGGGTTGTTGCCCCGGTAGAGGTTGATGCCGCCGTTGACGGACACGAGGGCCGGGGCGCCGGCCCGGGCGTTGTGCCGCCAGCTCGCCGCCACCGGCGCCGCCAGGCCCGCCGCCAGCAGCAGGGTCGCGAGGGGCCGCCGCCGCCACCGCCACGCCGCCAGCAGCGCCAGCGGGGGCAGGGCGAGGAGCAGGTTGGCCCGCGCCGTCGTCGCCAGGCCCAGCGCCAGCCCGCCCGCCGAGGCGCCGGCCGAGCCAGGCCGCCGTCACCGCCGTCCCCACCCCGAGGGCGGCCTGCACCGCGTAGACCGCCGCCGGGTCGCGGCCGAGCAGCAGCCGCAGCCCCGCCAGGAACCAGCCGTAGAAGGGGGCCATCAGGTAGGGCCCGGAATCGGCCCCCCGGAGGATGCGGTCGGCCATCTCGTCGTAGAAGGCGGCGTCCATCATCGGCCGCGCCCACGCCGGGTCGGTGGCGTGGGCCTCGACGAGGCGGGCGACGCGCACGGCGGCGGCGACCAGCGCCGGCAGCCAGGCCCAGGCCGGCAGCCGCCGCGCCCGTTCCGGTGGGGAGGCCTCCATGCCGCCATCCTACGCCCGCGCCGCGACCTCGCGGTTAGGGAGCCCGCCGGAGGAAGCGATGCGGGACTGGCCCACCTGGAAGCGCGCGCCGGTGCTCGCCCTCGGCCTCGGCTGGCTGGGGGGCGGCTTCGAGGCGTGGTCCCTGGCGGCGACGATCCGCCTCGACCTCGGCTTCCTCGACGCGGTGAAGCTCGGGCTGCTCGCGGTCCTCGCGGGCGGGCTCGTCGGCTTCCTCGCCGGCCTGGTCGCCGGCCCCCTCGCCGCCGCGCTGACCCGCGGCCGCCTGCCGCCGGCCCGCCACGCCCTCGGCATGGCGCTCAGCGCCCTGTTCCTCGCCGCCTGGTACCTGCTGCCGGTGGCGCGCTTCAAGCTCCAGCAGGGCATCCCGCTCGCCGCCGGCGCCTTCGCGCTCACCCCGGTGGGCGTCGCCGGCGTGATCTTCTTCAACGCCCACTACTGGCTGCGCCGCGAGGACATCGGCGAGGAGTACCGGCTGGGCTGGTCCGGGACGGCGCCGCTGGCGGCCCTGGCGCTGGTGCTGCTCTCGGCCGGCTGGGCCTCGGGCCGGGGCTACGGCTCCAGCCGGGCGCTCGACACCGACCCGGACGTCATCCTCGTCACCATCGACACGCTGCGGCAGGACCACGTCAGCGCCTGGCACACGGGCGAGCCGGGCGACGAGGCTCCCGTGCGGACCCCGGTCCTCGACCGGCTGGCCGCCGAGGGCGTGCGTTTTGCCGACGCGATCACGCCCCTGCCCGAGACGGCCCCGGCCCACAGCGCGATCATGACCGGCCTGCACCCGGCGCGGAACGGCGTGCTCAGCAACGGCCACGTGCTCGCGCCGGGCTACCGCACCCTCGCCGAGGTCCTCGCCGGCGAGGGCTACGCCACCGGCGCCTTCGTCAGCAGCGTCGCCGTCGCCGCCCGCACCGGCCTCGACCAGGGCTTCCAGGTCTACGACGACGACCTCCAGCCCTGGGTGCGCGGGGCGAGCCGGCTGCTGCTGGCGCGGGTCGGGGTGGCGGTGATCATGCGCTTCCTCGACCCCACCGACTTCCCCTGGCTGCTCGAGCGCCCGGCGCCGGTCACCTTCGACCACGCCCTCGCCTTCCTGCGGCGCAACCCCGACCGCCCGGTCTTCCTCTGGGTCCACCTCTTCGAGCCCCACTCGCCCTACGAGCCCCACGGCCTGCCCGGCTTCGAGGACAACGGCACGCCGGGCCACCCCAGCGTGGACCACCGCTGGATCCTCAGCCACGAGGCGGACTTCACCTACACCGACGAGGTGCGCCGCAAGCTGCGCCGCCTCTACGCCGAGGAGGTCGCCTACACGGACCAGCAGCTCGGCGTCTTTCTCGACGCCCTCGACGCCCTCGGCCGGGACCGCCCCCGCGACCTCGTCGTCGCCGCCGATCACGGCGAGATGCTCGGCGAGCACGGCATCGAGTTCAACCACCACGGCATCTGGGACCAGACGGTGCGCGTGCCCCTCATCGTCGTGCCGCACGACGCGAACCCCTGGACGCGGGTGGTGGACCGGCAGGTGCGGCTGATGGACGTGCCCGCCACCATCCTGGCGATGCTCGGCCTGGAGCGGCAGGAGGCCTGGGAGGGCGGCGACCTCATGCGCTTCGCCGAGGGGGTCTACGACCGCGGCTGGGCCAGCCTCCTCGTCGGGCGCAAGACGGCCTCGCTGTCGGCGGGCACGCTCCTCGGCTACCGGGCGCCCCGGGCCGACGGCAAGGGTGACGTGAAGCTGGTGCTCGACCTGGACTCCGGCGCGCGGGCGCTCTACGACCTCGCCAGCGACCCGGGCGAGACCACCGACATCGCCGCCGAGCAGTCCGCGGTGGCCGACGAGCTGGAGAAGCGGGTGCGCGCGGAGGTCCACGGCCTCATCGAGCAGCGCGGGAGCACCCACCTCGACCGCACCACCGAGGCGGCCCTGGAGGCGCTGGGCTACATCGAGTGAACACCTCGAAGGGCTCGCCTCGAATGGGCCGGCCGCCCGCGCGTCGGCCCGGCGTCGTCGAGACGCATCCCCGCTCGACGGAGGAGGCCACCGTGACCGCTCGCCCCGTCCTCGCCCTCGCCCTGGCCCTGGCCGCCGCGCGCCCCGCCGCGGCGGCGAAGGTGCCCGCCGTCGTCAACATCGGCATCGGCCCCACCGTGGGCACCGTATTCGTGCCGGGCCTGGACGGCCCGCCGCCGATCTCGGTGGGCCTCGCCGTGCAGGCGGAGGGGTGGGTGAGCGGGAAGACGCTGCACTCCAGGAAGGTGATGAAGCGCGTCCCCAAGCGCTACCGGGGCATGGCGCGAAACATGGACGACCTCCACGTCGTGCCGCTTCCCGTCGCCCTCGTCCCCGACCAGGCCCTCGTCGCGCCGCTTCCCGCCGGCGCCTCGGAGGCCGCCGTGCGCGGGGTGGGCTGGACGCCGCTGTCGGTCTACCTCGCCCACCAGGTCAAGCCGGTGCACCTCGCCCTCGCGGCGTCGCCGCGAGGGCGAGGTG
>WGAH01000825.1 GCA_015489145.1 Deltaproteobacteria bacterium | reverse complement strand
CTCGCGGAAGTGGTCCACCGCCTCCCGCGTCGCCGCCAGCGCCTCCTCCAGTCGACCCAGCTCGCCGAGCCAGACGCCGTGGTCGCTCAACAACCGGGCCAGCTCCGCCGGCTCGCTCCCGCTCGACCGGGCGAACTCGAGCTGCCTGCGCAGGCACAGCTCGGCGAGCTCGGCCAGGGCGGGGCTGGGGCGCTCGATGAGCTCGACGAGCCCGGCGCAGAAGGCGGCGCCCGGCTCGTCGGCGGGCACCGCTTTTTCGACCTGCTCCGCGAGGAGCTGGCCGAGGGGGTACGGGTTGGCCCGGCGAAGACGGCCGACGGCGCGGGCGGCGCGCACGGCATCGGGGGCGCGGGCGCGGAGGTCCGCGTCGAGGAGCGCGCCGAACACCCGCAGCGCGGCGTCCGCCCGGTCGGCGAGGCGGCCGAGGACGGTGAAGGCGTGCTCCAGGGCGCCGGGCTGCTCGACGGCGGCCAGCACCCCCTCCAGCCACGCGGCGAAGCCCTCGGGGCTCGGAAAGCCCTTCAGGACGCGGGCGACGAGGTGCTCGCCGAGGAGGTCGGGTTGCGGCGCTTCGAGGCCGCCGCCGGGGGTGCCGTGAAAGCGCCGCAGCTCGCGGGCCTCCCGGACCAGGCCCGTTTCCTCGAGTTCCCCGGCCCGCACCGCCGCCTCCCGAAGCCGGCGGAAACCGGTCTTGTCGGGGACGCCGCCCACCAGGGTGCAGGCCGCCATCGCGCGTTCCAGCACGAAGGCCGCTTCGTTCCGCCGCTCCACCTCGTTCTCGGCGATGCCCATCGCGGCGAGCACGGTCGTCACCTCGCGGTCGAGCACCCGGTCGAGCACCTGCCCGGCGGTGCCCACCGGGTCGTCGTGGAGGAAGGCGAGGGCCGCCATGTGGATCAGCAGCACCGGCTCGAAGTCGTCGTCCGCCAGGGTCGGCCTCGGGCCGGCCGGCACGGGCCTGCCCAGCACCTCCGCGAAGCGTTGGAGGGCGGTCTCGAAGACCGCGGCCCGGTCGAGCGCCTCCCGCGCCAGCGGGCTCAGCTCCCGGGGCTCGCGGGAGGCCGACGCGAGGGCGGCGCCCACGCCCCCCGAAGACCACCTCGTCAGCGCCGTCCACCAGTCGCCGGCCTGCCGGGCGAGGAGGAGCACCCGCACCCGCTCGGGCGGGCGCCCGTCGACCGCCGGCCGGTCGAGGAGGGCCCGGAGGAGCGCCGCCACCGCCTTCACCCGGTTTTCCGGGTAGTCGACGACGATGAGCGTCGGGCGCACCACCCGGCGCACGCCGTCGCGCAGGCCGCCGAGGTCGGCGTCCCGCTCGCGCGGCAGGAAGCCGGCCCGCCAGCCGGCGCGGCGCAGGCGGCCGGCGAACTCGGCGGCCAGGCGGGTCTTGCCCGAGCCCCCGGGGCCCGTCCACAGCCAGGCGGCGAGGGGGTCGGCGTGGGCGCACCAGGCTTCGAGGGCCGCGAGTTCCTCGGCGCGGCGCGCCTCGTCGAAGGGCACCACCCCGTATTCCGCCCGCAGCAGGGTGCTCGGCGCGAGCCGGTCGCGGGAGGGCAGGGTGCGGGCGCCGGCCACGAGCTCGAGTTCCCGCTCTTCGAGGAGCTCGGCGAGCTGCCCGCGGACCGCCGCCACCCCGCCGACGAGCGGCGCGAGGAAGGGGCCGAGGGTCCTGCCGACCGCGTCCGCCACCGCCCGGACACGGTCGGCCTCGGCCTGTTCCTCGGC
Organism: Deltaproteobacteria bacterium; assembly: GCA_015489145.1. GTDB lineage: Bacteria > Myxococcota_A > UBA796 > UBA796 > UBA2385 > S143-5. The sequence continues at coordinate 6,484 of WGAH01000825.1, read as the reverse complement.
GAGCTCGGCCAGCGCCCGCCGCATCTTGCCGTGGGCGCTCTGTTCCACGACAAACCTCGCCAGGGCCGAGGCGGCGGGCCCGGCCAGCGCCCCGAGCCCCGAGTGCGCGGTGAGCAGCGCCGTCAGCAGGGTGACGAGGGCGCCGGCGAAGCGCTCGCCCTCCTTGCTACGCGCCGCCTCGACGAGCGCGCGCAGCTCGTCGGCGTGGGCGTCGAGACCTTCGAGGATGTCGGGAGGTTTCGGCGAATCGGTGCTCACGGGCGCCTCCGGTCTTCGCCCGCCTTCATAGCACGAACGGCGATCGCGGCCGGAAACGGGCCGGGCCGGCCCGGCGGCGGCCCGGCCGGCGGCGGCCCTCCAACCCGCGCCCAGGGACAGCGCCACCCGGGGCCGCCAAGGGTCCCGAGGGGGCGGTCCATCCCGATCCCGACGCCCCGTCGGCGCCGCAAGCCCGGTCGCGCCGGCCTGGATACGCCCCGGGCGTGTACGGGCCGCCTCCCGATCCCCGCCACGTCGCCGCGCCGGTGGCCCTCGTGCAGGCGCCGGGGGCCTACGCGGCCTGCGCGGCCGTCGGCCTGGGGCTGAGCCTGCTCGCCCTCTGGCGCCGGCCGCCCGTCGCCGCGCGCGCCGCCGCCCTGATCCTGGGGCAGGTGGTGGCGCTGACCGCGCCGCTGGCCGCCTTCCTCGACCGGTACGTCTACGGGAGCTTCCCCACCATCGACAAGGAGGGCAGCCTGCTCTTCTACCTGGACGGGGTGCACCTGCGGGCCCTGCTGCACCCGCTGGCGAGCCTGCACGACCCGGCGGTGGCGCTGATCGGGGTGCACACGGGGCACCTGTGGGTCACGGCCTTCTTCGACCTGTTCCTGTCGCCGGTGGGGGCGATGAACGCCCAGGCGCTGCTCTACCCGGCGCTGGCCTGGTGGGCGGCCTGGCTGTTGCTGCGCGACCTGTGCGGGGACGCCCGGGTGGCCTTCGTGATCAGCTTCGCCTGGGGCATGGGGCTGCGGGTCTTCGCCGACCTCAACTGGGCCACCATCGAGAAGGCGGCGATCTTCTGGCTCGCCCTGCACGCCTGGGCGCTGCACCGCGCCTGGCGGGACGGCGGGCGCTGGCCCCTGGCGAGCGGGCTGATCCTCGGCCTGGCGACGTGGATGAACCTCTACCTCGGGCTGGTGGGCGGCGCGGTGCTCGCCGCGGCGGCGCTGGCGGCCGGCTGGGAGGCCCTGCGGCGGCGCGGCCTCGGGACCGGCGGGCGGCGGCTGCTGGCGGCGGCGGCCTGGGGGGCGCTGGCGGTGGCGCCGCTGGCGGCCTGGCAGGCGCTGCTCCTGCGGTCGGGGCCCGCCCTCGCCTCCCCCGACGACTTCCTCTGGAAGCGCGCCGCCCTCGACAGCTTCACCCTCTGGCCGCCGCGCTGGGACCGCCTCGAGGTCCACCGGGCCCTCAACCTCGTCGTCATCGGCCTCGGCCTCCTCGGCCTCGCCCGCCGCCGCGCCGACCCCCGCGTGCGCTTCCTCGCCCTCGCCACCGCGCTGCTGTTCGCCCTCTCCCTCGGCCCGCGCCTGTGGCCCACCGCCGCCGAGAACCCGGTCTACATGCTCGCCCGCGCGGTGGTCCCCGGCTTCTGGCGGGTGGCGAAGCCCGAGGTCTTCTTCCACGGGGCCTGGCTCGGCCTGTGCGCCGTCGCCGCCGTCGAGCTGAAGGCCGCCGCGCCGCGCCGGGGCGGCCTCGGGGCGCTCTACGCGATCTTCGTCCTCGCCTGGCTGCTCATGGTGCGGACGCACCCGGCGTACCCGGGCATGAGCGTCTACCAGCCCACCCGCCTCGCCCCGGACTGGGCCGAGCGGGTCTTCGAGCGGGCCGCGCCAGCGACGGAGCCGTGACCCGCCGGCCCGGCGGCGCGGGGGCCCCGGGGGAGCGGGTCCGTCGGCGCGGGTGATCCTCCGCGCGCCGGCCTCGACGAGCCATCATCTCGGGCGACGAAAGTCCCGGCGTTCTCGAGAAGAGGCCGACTTGTGTCGCCTCAGGCGACGAAAGTCCCGGCGTTCTCGAGAAGAGGCCGACTTGTGTCGCCTCGGGGGCGAGTATTCCCGGTCCCCTCGTGGCGCCGGAGCCCGGCGGGCGCGGCCCGGCGGCGCGGCGAACCTCCGCGGGACCGGGCCCCCGGGAGCCGATATGCACGAGGAGGGGCCCGGCGCGCCCCGTCCGAGGAAGCCCATGTCCGTCTACTACGTCCCCACCGGCTCCGAGATCGAGGTCTTCGAGCGGGCCCACGCCCTGCGCCTGCCCGTGCTGCTCAAGGGCCCCACCGGCTGCGGCAAGACGCGCTTCGTGCGCTACATGGCCGAGAAGCTCGGCCGGCCGCTGGTGACGGTGGCCTGCCAGGAGGACCTCTCCGCCGCCGACCTCACCGGCCGCTTCCTGCTCGAGGGCGGCGACACCGTGTGGCGGGACGGGCCCCTCACCCGGGCGGTGCGCGAGGGCGCGATCTGCTACCTCGACGAGGTGGTCGAGGCGCGGGCCGACGTGCTCACCGTGATCCACCCCCTCACCGACGACCGCCGCAGCCTGCCGCTGGAGCGCCGGGGCGAGGAGCTCGTGGCGCCGGACGACTTCATGGTCGTCGTGTCCTACAACCCCGGCTACCAGTCCGTCACCCGGGAGCTCAAGGAGAGCACCCGGCAGCGCTTCGTGTCGCTGAGCTTCGACTACCCCGACGAGGATGCCGAGGCGGGCATCGTCGCCCACGAGAGCGGCTGCGACGAGGCCACGGCGCGGCAGCTCGTCAAGCTCGGGCGCGCGACGCGCAACCTCAAGGACCACGGCCTCCGGGAGGGCGCCAGCACGCGGCTCCTCGTCTACGCCGGCGCGCTGGTGGCGGCGGGCCTGTCCCTGCGCGAGGCCGCCGAGTCCACCCTGGTCGGCTCCCTCACCGACGACCCGGAGATGACCCGCGCCCTGCGCGAGCTGCTGCGGAGCGCGCTGGGCTGATGGGCGCCCCGACCTGGCCGCCGACCCCGGAGGAAGCGCGCAAGGCCGTGCTGGAGGAGTACGGCGAGGACGCCCGGGCGGTCCTCGACGACGAGGAGGCCGAGCGCCTGCTCCTCGCGCCCTTCCTGTTCGCCGAGCCCCGGGGGATGCTCGGCGGCGCCGAGGCGGGCACCCCGCTGGAGCCGCTGCTGCGGTCGCTGGAGGCCTGGCTGGCGATGCTCGTCGGCCGGCCGGTGAAGGTGGCGCCCTCCGACCCGCCCACCACCGACGGCGCGGTGATCTTCCTGCCCCCCGCCGCGCCGGCGCCGGCGCGGGAGGCCGAGGACCGCCTGTTCTTCCGGGTGGCGGCCCTGGTGCAGCTCGGGCTGGTCGAGTCGGGGCTCCTCGCCAACCGGGCGCTGGTGGCCGAGATGCACACCGACTGGGTGCTGCGGAGCTGCGTCCACCTGCTGGCGCTGCACCACCTGCGCGAGCGGTGGGCGCGGGCCTGGCCGGGGCTGGCCCGGGACTTCCAGGCCGTGGCGGCGCTCGACAAGGCCACCGAGCTGCGGGTCAACCTGAGCCCGGTGCCGCGGCGGGGGATGCCCGGCGACTTCGTGCCGCTCTACGACGGGCTCGTCGATTTCCTCGACCCGGCCGGCCCCGAGGGCGACCTCGCCCGGGAGGCGGTGGCGGCGGTGCGGGCGGCGAGCGACCCCCGGGCGGCGCCGCTGGTGGTGCTCGGGCAGGCGCGCAAGCTCCGCATCGCCTTTCGCGAGCGCCGGCTCGGGCCGCCTCCCCTCCCCCGCTTCGCCGGGCTCATCCGGCCCGAGTGGCTGCTGCACGACCTCGCCGCCGAGATGAAGGCCTCGCGGGCCTGGCGCGACGAGGACCCGGGGCCGCTCCGGCTCCTCGGCAAGAAGCTGCGAAGGCGCCTGCCCGCGCGGCGCGCCCCGGTTCCCGAGCCCGAGGCCCTCACCGGCGAGCCGCTCCCGCCGCCTCCCGAGGACGACGCGGCGAGCTTCCGCTACCCGGAGTGGGACGCCGCCGCCGGGAGCTGGCGCCTCGACGCGGTGCGGGTGCGCGAGGTCGAGGCCCCCCGGGGTCCGGCGGGCGCCTGGGAGCGCGCCGTCGAGGCCCACCGGGGCGCCATCGCGCTCGTGCGGCGCCGCTTCGCCTCCCTGCGGGTCGAGGAGCGGTGGCTGCACCGGCAGGTCGACGGCAGCGACCTCGACCTCGACCGGGCGGTGGCGGCGATGGGCGAGCTCGCCGCCGGCTTCACCCCGCGCGAGGACTGGACGATGCGCTTCGTGCGCGAGCGCGAGGCGGTGGCGATCCTGGTGATGGTCGACCTGTCGGGCTCGACGCGGGGCGAGATCGCGCGGCTGGAGCGCGACGCGGTGGTGGTCCTGAGCCACGGGCTCCTCGTCCTCGGCCACCCGCACGCGATCTACGGGTTCAGCAACGAGGGGCCCGAGGACTGCCGCTTCGCGCGCCTTCGCGGGTGGGACGAGCCCTACGACGAGGCCGCGAGGCGGCGTCTCGGCACCTTCCGCTCCGGCGGCTCCACCCGCCTCGGCGCCTTCGTCCGCCACGGCGCGCGGGTGCTGCTGCGCCGGCCGGAGTCCCGGCGGGTCATGCTCGTGCTCAGCGACGGCCGCCCCCACGACCGGGCCGGCTACACCGGCCGGCAGGCCCTCGCCGACAGCGCGCTGGCGGTGCTCGACGCCCGGCGGCGCGGCATCCACGTCCACTGCGTGAGCATCGACGCCCACGAGCGCGCCCGCGAGGCCCTCGACGCCGTCTTCGGCCCCGGCCGCTACCTGCACCTCAAGCGGGTGGACGAGCTGCCGGTGAAGCTCGCCGAGGCGCTGGTGCACCTCGTGCGGTAGGGCTCAGCCGACCAGGCGCATGCTGAGGTCGGCCCAGCGGGCCTGGTGGATGAGGCCGCCGATGCTGACCACGTCCACGCCGATGTCCTGGAGGCGGGGCAGGCGCTCGGCGGTGATGTTTCCGCTGGCCTCGACGACGAGCTTGTCCGACAGCGCGCGCAGGCGCGGCACCAGCTCGGCCATCGTCGCGTCGTCCATGTTGTCGAGCATCACCACGTCGGCGCCGGCGCGCACGGCCTCCTCGGCCTGCTCGGGGGTGCTCGCCTCGATCTCGACGCGCAGCAGGTGGTGGGCCTGCTCGCGGGCGCGGCGGATCGCCTCGGCCACCCCGCCGGCGGCGACGATGTGGTTGTCCTTGATCAGCACGCCGTCGAACAGGGCGAAGCGGTGGTTGTGGGCGCCGCCGACGCGCACGGCCCGGCGCTCGCCGGCCCGGTGGAGCGGGGTGGTCTTGCGGGTGTCGACCACCTTGAGGCGCCCGGGGGGCAGCCCGGCGAGGACGGAGCGGGTGTGGGTGGCGACGCCGCTGAGGCGCATCAGGAAGTTGAGGGCGACCCGCTCGCCGGTGAGCAGGGCGCGGGTGGGGCCGCGCACGCGGCTGACCACGGTGCCGCGCTCGACGAGCTGGCCCTCGCGGCTGGTGGGGACGTAGTGGGCGCCCACCTCGGCGAAGACCGCCTCGGCCTCGCGGTGGCCGCAGACGACGAGCGGGGACTTCGCGACGATGTCGGCCTCGCCCGAGGCGTGCTCGGGCACGCAGGACTCGGTGGTGAGGTCTCCGGGGCCGACGTCTTCGTCGAGGGCGAGGCGGACGAGTTCGTGGAGCTGCATCGCCGTGGGCTATCGCGGCGGCGACGGCGGCGCACCGGCGGTCGCCCGGCGGTGCTGTCGAAGCGGCATCCCGCCGCCTCCCGCTCCGCGATGCCGGCCGGCGGCCGGCGCTCATGGGTGCACCCTCCCCAGCAGCGCCAGGCGATCATCGGGCGGGGGGGTTGCCGACAAGCCCCCTCCAGATGATCGCCCCCGAAAACAAGCCCCCTCAAGATGCTAGGGGGGGCACCACCGGGCGCCGCCAAAACGTCGGTTCTACCGTCGGGCAGTCCCCAGCGAGGGGCCGGAAAGGGCCGGAAAGGGGCGCAGGGCTAGCATCCGGACGGGGCTTGTTCCGCGGGGCTAGCGAATTCGGGGGGCTTGCGAAGAACCCCGCCCGGAATGATGGGTCTGCGGCGCTGACCACCCCACCGGGGGGGCTGGCGCTCCAGGGCCGGCGGCCGGCGCTCCCGTGGAGCTCAGTCGCGCGAGCCGCCGCCGTCGGGGCGGCGGGCCATCGCCTCGCGGACGGCGTCCTTCACCGCGCGCTCGACCGTCTGCTCGACGAGGGCGCGAAACTCCGGCGAGGTGGCGAGGGTGCGCCGCAGGGTGTGCTCGACCACCTCGGGCAGGACGCCGAGAATGGCGCGCTCGAGCTCGGGGCCCACCACCGCCGGGTCGACCTCGACCACGGGCACCTCCTCGTAGGTGCGCGGAAGGATGGTGGCGACGCGCTCGGACGAGACCGGGGGCTGCCAGGCGGCGGCCGGGGCGGCGTCGGCGCGGGTGGGGGCGGCGGCGAGGTCGGCGAG
>WGAH01000824.1 GCA_015489145.1 Deltaproteobacteria bacterium | reverse complement strand
GCGGCGAACTCCGGGGAGGCGCGGGCCGACCGCGCCAGCGGGCATCGTAGCGCAGCCTCCGGGGCGGTTCAGCCCGCGAGGATGTCCGCGAGGCTCCGGGCGAGGAACTCGCCGTGCTCGGGACCGAAGGCGTGCGACTGGCCCACGAAGAAGCCCCGCTCGTGCACGGCGTCGGCCACGGGCAGCGGGCCCTCGACCCGCACCCCGGGCAGGTCGCGCACCGCCGGCTGCCGCGCCAGGTTCGACCCCGAGATCGGCCGCGTCTCGATGCCGCGGGCCTCCAGCCGGCGGCACAGCTCCGCCCGGCCCACCGGCGCGTCCTCGTCGAGGAGCATCGCGAAGCCGAAGGCGGCGTGCCGGGTGCCCGGCACCTGCGGGAAGACGCGCAGGGGCAGGCGCCGCTCCTCGACGATCTCGCACCACGCCCGGTGGTTGGCGTTGCGGATGCGGACGAAGCGCTCGACGCGGCGGGCCTGGTGGACGCCGAAGGCCCCCTGGATCTCGGTGGGACGCGCGTTCGTGCCCGGGGTGACGAACAGGAAGCGGGGGTCCACCTCGGGGTGGAGGCGCTCCAGCCGCTCGCGGTCGGAGCGGTCGCGGGCCCAGCCGTGGGCCCGGATGCTGCGGCAGGCGTCGGCGAGTTCCCGGTCGGAGGTGGTGATCATCCCCCCCTCGCCGGTGGTGACGTGGTGCGAGAAGTAGAAGCTGAACGCCCCGGCCACGCCGAGGGCGCCGGCCATGCGCCCGCCGACCTTCGCGCCGGCGGCGGCGCAGGCGTCCTCGACCACCAGCGGCGCCTCGACCTCGCAGGGCTGGCCCATGAGGTGCACCGCCAGCACCGGGCGGTCGAAGCGCCCCCGCAGCACCAGGGTGTCCGGGTCCACGTCGACCAGCACCGCCCGCAGCCCCGCCGACAGCACGCTGAACAGGGAGGTGGACCAGGCGACGGCCGGCACGATCACCTCGTCGCCCCGGGCGAGCCGCCCGGTCTGCACCAGGGCCGCCAGCATGACGGCCAGGGCGCTGGAGCCCGAGTTCGTCATCACGCCGTGGGAGGCGCCCACCCAGCTCGCCCAGGCGTTCTCGAAGGCGGCCACCCGCGCGCCCATCGTGATGTGCCCCGACAGGAGCACCTGCACCGCCTCCGCCACCTCGGCCGATCCGAAGGAGGGGACGGCCAGGGGCAGCCGGTCGCTCCGGAGGCGGCGGTCGGGGTCGGCGTCGAGGTGGCGCACCACCAGCGCGGCGACCTCCCGGCGCAGCTCGGCCGGGGCGCTCACCGGAGCCCCCGGGCGCCGGGCAGCTCGGTGAGCAGCACCTTCAGGTGGTCCTTGCCCACCGGCCAGGACAGGGCCTTGCTCGCCCCGCCCTCGCGCTGCCCCTCGCGGGTGGGGATCTCGGCGATGCGCCAACCGCGCCGCATGGCGCGAATCGAGATCTGGTACTCGATGGGAAAGCGCTTCACCGTGGTGTCGAGGTCGAGGAGGGCCGCGCGGCGCAGGGCCCGGAAGCCGTTGATCGTGTCGGTCACGTAGGGGCCCTCGTTGAACAGGCGGTTGGCGATCCAGGTGAGCGCCTGGTTGACGCGCGCCCGCGGCCGGAGGAGGCCCTTCTCCTCGTTCTCGGCGCCGGGGGCGAAGCGGCTGGCGATGGCGAGATCGGCCCCTTCGAGGAGGAGGTCGTCCAGGCGCTCGATGTCGGCGGGATCCTCGTTGCCGTCCGGCGAGAAGAAGACCAGGCGCTCGGTGTCGGTCGCCTCGGCCGCCACCCGGAAGGCCACGCCCCGCCCGGGAATCGGCTGGTCGAGGACCGGGACGCCGCGCTCGGCGAGGAACTCGCGCGAGCCGTCGGTGGAGCCGCCGTCCACGGCCAGGGTGCGGGCGAAGCGGTCGAGGGGGAGCTGGTCCCAGACCGCCCGCAGGCCGTCGATCTCGTCGAGGACCAGGAGCACCAGGGTGCAGTCGCGAACCGTCATCGGCGCCCCTCCAGCAACTCGTTCTCGACGAGGAAGTCGTGGACCCACCGGGCGATGAGGGCGTTGCCGTCGGCGTTGGCGTGGCCCCGGTCGTGCTCGAAGTACAGGCGGCGCTCCCGGCTGGCCCGCTCCATGCGCGCCTGCGGGTCGAAGTGGGGCACCCCGAGCACCTCGGCCGCCGCCTGGAGGATCGCCCGGTGCTCCGCCGTGTAGCCCTCGCGCTCGAGGGGGTAGCCGAACAGCACCGGCACCCCGCCGCCCTCCCGGATCATGCCCACCAGCTTGCGGAGGTTGGCCTCGTAGTCCCGAGGCGGCACCCGGTAGACCCCGCCCTCGTCGCCGGCGCCGCGCTCCTTGGCGCGGATCTGGATCTCGCCGAGCAGGGCCCGCAGGCCCAGGTAGACCCGGCTGCGGTAGAGCAGGTGGTGCTTGAGGTAGCGGGCGTCGCCCTGCAGGATGGCCTGGCTCCGGTCCGTGTAGGCGGCCTTGCGCGCGTCCTGGACGACGTAGCCCACGAGCACCACGTCCGGGTCGTAGTCGCGCAGCACCGTGTCGTAGAGCCACACGCCCTGGAAGCTCGTGTAGCCGGGCTGCCCGCCGTTGATCACCTCGACGGCGTAGCCGTCGGCCCGCAGCAGCGACTCCAGCACCGCCGGGTAGCTCTGCTCGTCGTCCACCCCCCAGCCGAAGGTGGTGGAACAGCCCAGCGCCATCACCCGGGTGACCCCCGCGGGCTTGTCCGCCGCGTGAAGCGGGTAGCGCAGCCCGTCGGCGTTGGTGCTCACCCGGAAGGTGGTGCCCTCCTCGCGGTGGGGGAAGGGCTCGCGGTCGAGGTTCGGGTCGGTGATCCAGAAGGGCTGGTTGTGGGCGAAGGCGCCGTCGGGCTTCGGCCACCCGGCGGCGCGCAGGCCCAGCTCGGCCCCGCCGTAGAGCACGACGAGGGGGACGAGGGACCAGAGGATCTTTCGGGGAAGGCCGGCCATCGAGCCGGTAGCCTACACCGATTCGCGGCGCCGGCGCCGGGCTACTGCACCGGTTCCAGGGTGATCGCGGTGTGATCCTCGATGGTTCCGCGCTTGTACCACTTGTTGTCGTCCGGCACCGGGTCGTTGATGCGGTAGCTCAGGGTGCCGTTCTCGGGGGCGGTGAAGGTCATCTCCAGGCCGACGGGCAGGATCGTCTCGACCCCGTCGCTCGTGACGAAGCGGGCGATGAACATGCCCTCGAAGCAGCCCTCGAGGTTGCAGGGGTAGTCGGTGTTGCCGGCGGTGGAGCTGGCCGGGTCGCCGGCGGCGTTGATCCACGGGCCGTCCCTGCGGACCTGGTACTGGTCCTTGCTCGTGGCGAGGATGTGGACCTTGTCGCCCTCGCACAGGGGCACCTCGCGCTGCCACCCGGTGAAGATGTCGAGGTAGTCGAACATCGTGTAGTCGAAGGGCGTGAGGCACTCGCCGGCGGTCAACCGCCCGGGCAGCGCCTTGAGCCAGGCCTCCCAGGCCGAGGTGTCGCCGCCGCCGGTCGCCGAGGCCTTGCACAGCTCGAGGTTCTTGACGGAGATGGGCTCGATCTGCTCGGGGCGGCCGAGCAGGACGGTCTCGACCTCCTCCACGCGGTCGGGATCGAAGGACACGCCGTCGTTCCGCTCGCCGCGCCACTGCGACATCATCTCGTCGAGGACCTCGGCGCGCTTGATGCGCCGCTCGGTCTCGGGCAGCTTCGTGAAGTCGGGCGGGTAGTAGCACTCGTGGGCCCAGCCGCCCTCGGGGCTGCCGACCGGCACGTCGGCGTGCCAGCCCACCGGCGGCGGCGGAGGCGTCTTGTTCTTCTTCTTGCGGCGGGCGTCGGCGTCGTGGCCGACGAGGAGCGCGGCGAGGACGAGCAGGGTCCCGGAACGCGGGGACGGGCGCATGGGCGACCTCCTGGATGGGCGGGCGCCGCGGGCGGGGCCCCGGCGCCGTGTCGCGGGGAAAGGGAACCCCCGCGCGGCTTCCCGCTTCCCGTAGCCGACGCGCACCGATGCGACCACGCCCCGGCTCCCGACGACTGCGCGAGCGCAGCGCCGGAGGCCGGGGTGCGGGAAGGCGACGGCCGGGCCGCCGCCGGCTTCGCGCCGGGGCTCAGATCTTGCCGGAGAGCACGAAGGCGATCAGCAGGCCGTAGATCACCAGGGACTCGATGAGGGCGAGGCCGATGATCATCGGGGTGAAGATCTTGCCGGAGGCGCTCGGGTTGCGGGCGATGCCCTCGAGGGCGGCGGCGGCGGCGCGGCCCTGGCCGAAGGCGCCGCCGAGGGCGGCGATGCCGATGGCGAGGCCGGAGCCGAGGGCCACGTAGCCCTTCCACATGTCGGGGGAACCGGCCCCGTCCATGGCGAAGGCCGGGCTGGACATCATGAGCATCACGAGCATCACGGGCAGCATCGTGCTGAGCTTGGACTTCATCGTTTCTCCGAGGGGAGGGTCGGCGCGGTCGCCCGCGACCGGGTGAATCAGTGGTGCCCGTCCTCGTCGCCGAGGGAGAGCGAGATGTAGATGATCGTCAGCAGGGTGAAGACGAAGGCCTGGAGGAAGGACACGAAGATCCCCAGGCCGAGGAACAGCGAGGGCACGATCACCGGCACCATGTCGGACATGACGCCGAAGACCATGTGATCGCCGTAGATGTTGCCCATGAGGCGGAGGCTCAGGCTGAGCGGGCGCACCGCGATGCCGACGAGCTCGATGGGCAGGATGAGCCAACCCAACCACCAGACCGGCCCGGCCATGTGCTTGATGTAGCCGAAGCCGTTGCGGGCGATGCCGGCGACGTTGAACACCACGAAGACGGTGAGCGCCATCGCCAGGTTGTTGTTCAGGTTGTCGGTGAACGGCAGCCCGCCGGGGATCACGCCGAGGAGGTTGCCGAACAGGATGTAGATGAACAGCCCGCCGATGAGCCAGAAGTGCCGCTTCGCATCCTTCGTGGGGAGCATCCCGTGGGCGAGGTTGAAGATCGACTCGGTGAAGATCTCGAGGAGGTTGCGCGCGCCGAGGTTGTCGGCCGGCACGTACTGGAGGGTTCCGCCGGCGGCCCGGGCCGCCGCGAGACCGCGGCGGGCGAAGAGGGCGAGCACCACGAGGAACAGCGCGACCGCCCAGGAATTGAAGATCGCGATCGCGCCGGCGTGGGCGCCTTCCGGGTCCATGCCGGCGGTGTGCTCCAGGAAGTCGACCACCGCGTGAAAGGGGCCGCCGAGCAGCTCGAACCAGGAGAAATGGTACATCAGCAGCCCTCCCGGACCTGGAGGTCCGACACGAGGCCGAGGATCGCGAAGCCGAGGACCGCGGCCACCACGACCGAGGAGCCGAGGAGCACCGCCGCCGCCGGGAAGGCGCGCACGAGCAGGTACATGCCGCCCACCAGGGAGGCGTACTTCGCCGCGACGAGGAGCACCGCCACCCAGGCGCCGGGACGCCCGAGGGCGGCGTCGATGAGGCGCCGAACCACCCCGCGCCACAGGGCGAGGTTGACCAGCACCAGGGCCGCCGCGCCGAGGAAGCCCGCCGCGAAGTCGAGCCCCCCGAGGAGCCCGGCCGCGATCGCACCGGTGGCCGCGATGGCCGCCGCGCTACGCATCAGGGTGCGGGTGGTCAGGGTCATGCTCGAGGCGCTTCAGCGTGCGGGTGAGGAGGAGGATTCCGAGGACGAGGCCCAGGATGGAGAAGCCGGCCAGGAAGAGCGGCCGGGTGCCCAGCCGCCCGTCGAGCCAGGACCCCGCGAAGACACCGAGCACGACCATCGCGGCGAGTTCGGTGCCGGCGGCCATCAAGACCGCCATGCGCTGCGCGAAGCTGGGATCGATCATCCCGGCCTCCAGGCGAGGCCAGCCCGAAGGGTCGCCGGACCTATCCCTTCCGGTCGAGGGCGTCAAAGGCGGCCCGGAGGCCGGCGGCGATCCGGTCGACCTGCGCGTCGGTGAGGATGGCGGGAAGGAAGGCCGCCTCGAACTGCGACGGCGGAAGGTACACGCCGTTTTCCAGGGCCGCCCGGTGGAACCGGCCGAAGGCCTCGAGGTCGCAGGTCTTGACCTCCTCGAAGTTCCGGGGAGCCTCGGGCCGGAAGAAGATCGTGAACATCGAGCCCACCCGGTTCATCGACAGCCCGCGGCGCTCGATCTCGGGCCGGATCGCCCGGTCGAGGCGTTCGCCGATCGCCTCGGCGCGGGCGTAGACCTCGGGGGTGAGAAGCGCGAGGGTGGCCCGCCCCGCCGCCACCGCCAGGGGGTTCCCCGACAGGGTGCCGGCCTGGTAGACCGGCCCGGCGGGGCTCAGGCGCTCCATGACCTCGCGGCGGCCGCCGAAGGCCGCCAGCGGCAGCCCGCCGCCGACGATCTTTCCGAGGGTGACCAGGTCGGGCTCGACGCCGAAGCGCTCGCAGGCCCCGCCCCGCGCCAGCCGGAAGCCGGTCATCACCTCGTCGATGATCAGCAGGGCCCCGTGCTCGCGCGTCAGCGCGCGCAGGCCGGAGAGGTAGCCGGCGAGCGGCGGCACGCAGCCCATGTTCCCGGCGACGGGCTCGAGGATCACGGCGGCGACGTCGTGGTTCTCGAGGTGCCGGGCCACGGCGTCGAGGTCGTTGTAGGGCGCGGTGAGGGTGAGTCCCGCCACCGCCTCGGGGATGCCCGGGGAGCCCGGCCGGGCGAAGGTGGCCACCCCGCTGCCGGCCGCCACCAGCACCGCGTCGTGGGCGCCGTGGTAGCAGCCGTCGAGCTTCACGATGGCGTCCCGGCCGGTGAAGCCCCGGGCCAGGCGAATCGCGTGCATCGTCGCCTCGGTGCCCGAGGAGCACAGGCGGACCATCTCGAGGGCCGGGTGGGCGGCGCAGAGCTCCTCGGCGAAGCGCACCTCGGCCTCGGTCGGCGCGCCGTAGCTCGTGCCGCGGCGGGCGGCCTCGACCACCGCCTCGACCACCGCCGGGTGGGCGTGGCCGAGGATGAGCGGGCCCCAGGAGCCCACCAGGTCGAGGTAGCGGTTCCCGTCCACGTCCTCGATCCAGGGGCCCTCGCCCCGGGCGATGAAGGGCGGGTCGCCCTCGACGGCCGCGAAGGCGCGCACCGGCGAGTTGACGCCGCCGGGAATGACCGCGCGGGCCTCGTCGAGGAGCTGGCGCGAGCGGGTCGACATGATCACCTCCACCTCGGCGGGTCGGGCACCGCCCGCCGGCGAGGGCCCTAACCGCCGGGGGTCAAGTCCGAACCCCGGGGTTCCGTATCCAGGGGGGCCGACTCCCGGTCGGCGTGCGGCAAGCGGACATCCCCGGAGCCCCCATGCGCAGGCGCACCGCCCCGCTCGCCGCCCTGTTCCTCCTCGGCATCCCCGCGCTCCTCGCGCAGCGGGACACCGAGCCGCGGCAGCCCTCCCGTGCGCGGCCCGCGTCCACCGCCTCCGCGGGCGAAGCCGCCGGCGCCCCGACCGCGCGCTTCCAGCGTTCCGAAGCCACCGCCCGGCACTCCGGGAAGGCCGACGGCGCCTCCATCCTGGCCGAGCACGTCCCGCCGCCTCCCGCCGATCCCTGGGTTCCCGGGCAGGTGATCGTCCGGCCGGCCGAGGGCGTCTCGCTCGCCGACCTCGCGCGGCGCTACGACGCTTCCGTGCTCCGCCCGGCCGGGCCGAGCGGCTTCGGCGTCCTGGCGGTGGATGGCGCCGGCGCCGGGCTCCTCGCCGACCTCCAGGCCGACCCCGACGTCGACACCGCCAGCCGGCAGGGGCGCATCGTCGGCGCCGCGGTGGCGATGGGCACGATGGACGCGGCAGCCGAGGACATCTCCGCCTACCAGTGGCACCTCGACGCCGCCGACGTGCCCGCGCCGTCCTTCCGTCGGCGGTGGGACCCGGTCGCGGTGGTGGCGGTGGTCGACACCGGCGTGGCCTACGAGAACTGGTCCGACGCCTCGGGCCTCTACCTCCGGGCTCCGTCCCTCGCCTACTCCTCCATCGTCGCGCCCCACGACTTCGTGAACGGCGACGACCACGCCAACGACGACCACATGCACGGCACCCACGTCGCCAGCCTCATCGCCGGCTCCGGCGACGTCCTCGGGGTGGACCCCGGCGCGGCCCTGATGCCGCTCAAGGTGCTCGACGCGAACAACCAGGGCTACGAGTCCGACCTCGTCGACGCGATCTACTGGGCGGTCGACCACGGCGCCGACGTGATCAACATGAGCCTGGCCTTCCCCGACGGCTACGCGCCGTCCCGGGCCCTGGTCGAGGCCATCGGCTACGCCCGCGATCACGACGTGGTCATGGTCGCCGCCGCCGGCAACCACGGCCTGAGCGGCGTCGCCTGGCCGGCCCGCCACCCCGACGTCATCGCGGTGGGGGCCTCCTGCCTGGCCAACGCCGTCGAGGCCGCCGACCCGGCCCCCTACGGCAACCGCTCGCCGGCGGTCTCGATCATGGCGCCCGGCGGCTGCCTCGACCGCGACGCCGACGGCGACGGCCGCCCCGACGGCATCCTCGCCGAGACCTTCAGCCCCGGCGACCCCACCGACCTCGGCTACTGGTACATGGCCGGCACCAGCCAGGCCACCGCCCTGGTGAGCGGCGCAGTCGCCAAGGAACTCGAGGCCGGCGCCGACCCGGGCGTGGCGGTCCGCCACCTGCAGAAGAGCGCGCAGGCCATCTTCGGCGCCGACCCGTTCGCGGACGCCTACGGGGCCGGCGGTCTCGACGTCGCCGCCGCCGTGAGCGAGGCGCAGGCCTACACCGGCCCGGCGACGCTGGCGGCCTACCACGTCGCCATGCTCCCCTGGATCGAGCACGACCCCGACGACGACGACGACATCCGACCCGCCGCCCGGTTCACCGTGATCGACGAGCAGGGCGCGCCGGTCGCCGGCGTCGTGGTCCTCGGCGGCTTCCGCGGCAGCACCGACCGGTGGTTCGCCTGCACCACCGACGCGAACGGCGCCTGCGACGCCCACGGCGACCACGTGCCCGAAGACGGCAGCCCCGCGGCCTGGGCGGTGTCGGTGGCCGGCATCCTCGACGCCGGCGTGGTCCACCCGGCCTACCCGGCCTTCTTCCTGACCGACGGCCTCGACGCGACCATCGACTGGATGCTGTCGGACCCCGACCTCGCCAACACGATCCTCGCGATCTGGTGGCCGGAGGGCGACGCCAGCGGCCTGGCCGACATGGCCGAGGGCTACGCCGTCACCAACGGCGGCGCCGGCCTCGCCACCAGCCCCTTCGGCGTGGTGTTCAACCCCGAGGCGATCGGCGACAGCGCCACCGTGACCGAGGTGACCGTCGACGGCAGCGGCCTGGCCACCAGCCCCTTCGGCATCACGCTCGTCACCTTCGACGGCAGCGGCCTGGCCACCAGCCCCTTCGGCATCACCCTCACCGCCTTCGACGGCAGCGGCCTGGCCACCAGCCCCTTCGGCATCACCGACACCTTCACCCTCACCAGCGCGTCGACCTGCACGGACTGCACCTTCGCCCAGGACCCGGTGTTCCTCGAAAGCGGGAGCATCCTCGCCGACAGCCTGGCGGTCTCCGCCAGCGCGACCCAGGCCCTCCTCGACCAGGGCGGCTGGGTGGACCCGGACGGCAACCCGGGGGCGAGCCTCATCGTGTCGGCCGGCGCCCTCGACGTGCCCGCCGCGCAGCTCGCCACCCCCGCCGGCGACGGCGCCGAGCCCTTCGTGCCCTGAGTCGGCTTGCCGGGGGCTTCGCCCGCGGCGGCCTTCCCCCCGGGAGGGTCGCCGCGCCGACTACCAGTCGCAGGCCGCCCAGCCGCCGGCGTCGTGGTCGCGCGCCCAGGCCTCGTCCTCGTCGAAGAGGTCGATGAAGGTGGGCGTGTCGTCGAAGGGGTAGGCCCGGGCGTAGCCGCCCCGCAGGGCGGCGCGCTCGAAGAAGTCCTGGTCGCCGGTGCCGGTGATCACGTAGGCGAGAGTGCGGCCGTAGTAATCCTCGCAGGTCTCGTCGAAGGTGAGCCAGGCCCTCCGCCCCTCGAGGTGCTCGACGGCGAAGTCCCAGGCCTCCTGCGCGTAGCACTCGGCCGGCTCGCCGTCGTGGCTGATCTCGGGGGCGTTGATCCCGATGAACCGCACCTTTTCCGAGGAGCCCTCCGCGTGGACCCAGGCGGTGTCGCCGTCGATGACCTCGCTGACCGTGACGAGCACCGGGGCGCGGCAGGG
This sequence comes from Deltaproteobacteria bacterium, assembly GCA_015489145.1. Classification (GTDB taxonomy): domain Bacteria; phylum Myxococcota_A; class UBA796; order UBA796; family UBA2385; genus S143-5. The sequence continues at coordinate 11,881 of WGAH01000824.1, read as the reverse complement.
GTCGGCGCCGGCGGGCAGGGTGGCCGGGTCGACCTGGTCGAGGCCGTCGGAGGGACCGGTGTCGGCGCCGCCATCCCCGGCGGGTTCGGGCGGCTCGCCGGTGTCGGCGGGAGGCGACGCGGTGCAGGCGAGCAGCAGCCAGGCGAGCATCAGCGCTCCGCCCGGAGCCGGCGCCAGCGGCGTTCCAGGGCCTCGTCGGCGTCGCCCTCGGCCACCGCCTCGTCGAGCTCGGCCAGGGCCGAGTCGCGGCGCTCCATGCGCTCGAGGGCGGTGACGAGCCCCAGGCGGGCGATGTCGTCCTGGTAGTCGTCCCGGGCGTCGGTCAGCGCCTCGTCGAAGGCCTCGTAGGCCCGCGCGGCGTCGCGGTCGAGCAGCAGGCGGCCGGTGGCGATGCGGGCGGCGGCGGCGACCTCGGCGTGTTCGGCGGCGCGGTCGAGGGCGGCCAGCGCCTCGTCGTCGAGGTCGGCGGCGGCCAGGGCCCGGCCGGCCTCCAACCACCAGCGGCCGGCGCGGGGGTCGGTCGGCGCGACCTCGGCGGCGCGGGACCACCACCGCGCGGCCTCGGCCGGGTCGGCCAGCCGCCGGCGGTAGAGCTCGCCCAGGGCGGCGAGCGCGTCGGCGGCGTGGGGCCCGCGCGGCCAGGCGTCGAGGTAGCGCTGCAGCCGCACCCGCGCCCGCAAGGGGTCGTCGAGGTCGACGGCGGTCAGCGCGGCGGCGCGCCAGGCGGCTTCTTCCCGCACGGAGGCCGGCCCGGAGCCGGCGGCGAGGTCGGCGTAGGCATCGGCGGCCTCGGCCACGCGCCCCGCCGCGGCCAGCCGGGCGGGACGGTCGAGGGCCGCCGGCGACCACGCGCTTCGCCACCAGGCCAGCCCCGCCGCCACGACCACCAGGGCCGCGAGGACCACCCGCGCCAGGACCGCGCGCGGGGCGACGGGCGCGCGAGGCGCGCGCTGGGGCATGCCGAACCGCATTCCGTGGAACGCTATCCGTGGAACCGGGCGCGATCAAGCGGCCCCGCGCCCCGTCGCCGGACCGTCACCGCCCCCGCGGGCTACTCCTCGGCGGCCTCCAGCGGGATCTCGTCGGTCTCCAGCGCCGCCTCGCCCTCGACGTCCTCGGCCTCGGGCGCGTCCGCCGCGAGGATCGCCTCGCCGGAGGCGGTCTCGTCGTCCACGTCGGCCTCCTCCTCGACCACCCGGGCGAGGCCCACGACGCGCTCGCCCTCGTCCACGCGCATGAGGGTGACGCCCTTCGCGTGGCGGCCGGTCTCGCGAATGCCGACGACGGGCATCTTGATCACCCGCCCCGTGTCCGTGATCAGCATGACGCGGTCGTCCTCGCGCACCTGCACCGCGCCGGCCACCCGCCCGTTGCGCGGGCCGGTGGCGATGGCGATGACGCCCTGCCCGCCGCGACTCTGCACCCGGTACTCCGACAGCTTCGTGCGCTTGCCGTAGCCGCGCTCCGTCACGGTGAGCAGGCGCATGTCCGGGTCGTCCTCCAGCACGATCATGCCAGCGATCTCGTCGCCCTCGCGCAGGCGGATGCCCCGCACCCCGCGCGCCACCCGGCCCATGGGCCGCACGTCGGTGCCGGGGAAGCGGATCGCCTGGCCCATGCGGGTGGTGATGAGGACGTGCTGCTCGGGGCGCGAGAGGGCCACCGTGAGCAGCGCGTCGCCCTCGGCGCAGTCGTAGGCCCGCAGGCCGGCGGAGCGGAGGTTGCGGTAGGCCCGCAGGGGCGTGCGCTTGACGAGCCCCTGCCGGGAGCAGAACAGCAGGTCGATGTCCTGCTCGAAGTCGCGCACGGACAGCACCGCCGCGATCTCGTCGTCGGAGTCGAGGTTCACGAGGTTGGGCAGCGGGGTGCCGCGGGCGTCCCGCCCCGTCTCGGGAAGGGCGTAGACCGGCACCGCGTAGACCATGCCGCGGGTCGTGAAGATCAGCATCCGGCTGAGGGTGTTGGCGACGAACAGGTCGGCGACGCTGTCCTCGTCGCGGGTCCGCATCCCGCGCCGCCCGAAGCCGCCCCGGCGCTGCTCCTGGTACTCGGCGAGGCTCGTGCGCTTGACGTAGCCGCTCACCGACAGGGTGATGACCTGCTCCTCCTCGGCGATGAGGTCCTCGATCGACAGCTCGCCGGTGTTCTCGGTGAAGCGCGTCCGCCGCGGGTCGGCGTAGCGCTCCTTGATCGCGAGGAGCTCGGAGCGCACGAGGTCCATCAGCACCTGCTCGCTGCCGAGGATGGCCTCCAGCTCGGCGATGCGGACGAGCAGCTCGGCGTGCTCCGCCTCGATCTTCTCGCGCTCCAGGCCCGTGAGGCGCTGCAGGCGCATGTCGAGGATCGCCTGGGCCTGCACCACCGACAGCTCGAAGCGCGCCACCAGCCCGGCCCGCGCCTCGTCGGCGGTGCGGCTGGCCCGGATGAGGGCGATCACCTCGTCGAGGTGGTCGAGGGCGAGCAGCAGGCCCTCGAGGATGTGCAGCCGCTCGCGGGCCTTGCGGAGGCGGTAGCGGGTGCGCCGCAGGGTGACGTCGCGGCGGTGGCGCAGGTAGTGCTCGAGCATCTCCTTGAGGTCGAGCACCGCCGGCCGGTTGTCGACGATGGCGAGCAGGATCACCCCGAAGGTGCTCTGGAGCGCCGTGTGCTTGTAGAGGTGGTTGAGCACGATCTCGGGCACCGCGTCGCGCCGCAGCTCGAGCACCAGGCGCATGCCCTTGCGGTTGCTCTCGTCGCGGATCGCCGTGATGCCCTCGATGCGCTTCTCCTTGACGAGGGAGGCGATGTCCTGCTGGAGGCGCGCCTTGTTGACCTGGTAGGGCAGCTCGTCGATCACGATGCGCTGGCGACCGCCCTTCATGTCCTCGAAGAAGGCGTTGCCCCGCACCACCACCCGCCCGCGGCCGGTGTGGTAGGCCTCGCGCACGCCCACCCGCCCGTAGATCGTGCCGGCGGTCGGGAAGTCGGGCCCCGGCACGATGCGCATCAGCTCGTCGACGGTGATGTCGGGGTTGCGCGACAGGGCCACCACGGCGTCGATGATCTCGCCGAGGTTGTGGGGCGGGATCTTCGTCGCCATGCCCACGGCGATGCCGTCGGAGCCGTTGACGAGCAGGTTGGGGAAGGCCGCCGGGAGCACGGACGGCTCCTCGGTGGAGCCGTCGAAGTTCGGCACGAAGTTGACGGTGTCCTGGTCGATCTCGTCCTTGGAGATCAGCTCCTCGGCGAGGCGGGTGAGGCGGGCCTCGGTGTAGCGGTAGGCGGCGGGCGGGTCGCCGTCGACGCTGCCGAAATTGCCCTGGCCGTCGATGAGCGGGTAGCGCATGTTCCACGGCTGGGCCATGCGGACCAGGGCGTCGTAGACCGCCGAGTCGCCGTGGGGGTGGTACTTCTTGAGGACCTCGCCCACCGTGCCCGCGCACTTGCTGTAGCGCCGGTTGGACAGGTGGCCCTCGCGGTACATCGCGTAGAGGATGCGCCGGTGGACGGGCTTGAGGCCGTCGCGCACGTCCGGCAGCGCCCGGCCGATGATGACCGACATCGAGTAGTCGAGGTACGAGGACCGCATCTCGCTCTCGATGTCGACGGGGATGAGGCTGCGCGCGACGACCGGGTCCTTCGGGTTCGAGTCGGCCAAGGTGGGCTCCTGGACGGGGGCAGCCCGGGATCGGGCGGACCGCCTCTCCTAACCCCCGGCGCCCGCCCCGGCCCCCCCGGCGGACGACAGGCGGCGCGCTCCGGGGTTAGCGCCCCTCGAGGTGTCCATGCGCGCGACCATCGCCAGCCTGCTCGTCCTCCTCGCCGCCCTCCTCCTCGCCCCGGTCGGCCGCGCCGGCGACCCGCCCGCCGCCGAGGACCCGGGCGCCGCCGACGCCCCGGAGGAGGCGACCGCCGAGGCCGCCGATCCCGACTACGCCGCCGGCGTGGTGGCCCTCCGGGACAAGGACGCCGCCCGGGCCCGCGCCGCCTTCGACCGCTGCCTGGCGAAGCACCCCGACGGCCCCGTCGCCGAGGAATGCCACTGGGAGGCCGGCTGGGCGGCCTGGGTGCAGGGCGACTGGGGCGCGGTGGTCGACCACTGGGAGGCGGTGAAGCGGGTGGACCCGGATCGCGAGGGGCTGGCCGGCTACCTCGCCCAGGCCCGCGACAACCTCGGCCTCGCCGACCTCCTGGCCCGCGGGCGCGAGGCGGCGCCGGCGACCTTCCACTCCGATGTCCCCGCCGGCACCACCCTGCGGGTGCGGGCGGTGGGCGACCTGATGATCGGCAGCGCCTTTCCCGAGGGCTCGCTCCCCCCCGACGACGCCCGGGGCGCCTTCGCCGACGTGGCCGACTGGCTGCGGGATGCCGACCTCACCTTCGGCAACCTCGAGGGCCCGCTGTGCGACGGCGGCACTTGGTCGTCGTGCCGCCCGGACGCCCCGCCGGGCCGCTGCTACGCCTTCCGCTCGCCGGAGCGCTACGCCCCGCTGTACGCCGAGGCCGGCTTCGACGTGCTCAACACCGCCAACAACCACGCCGGCGACTTCGGCCCGACCTGCCGCGCCCGCACCGAGGCCCTCCTCGACGGCCTCGGCATCGCGCACACCGGCCGGCCCGGCGACATCGCCGAGCTGGAGGTCCACGGCCTGCGCGTCGCCGTCATCGGCTTCCACACCAGCCGCAGCGGCCACTACCTCAACGACCACGAGGAGGCGCGGGCCCTGGTGCGCGCCCTGGCCGCCGACCACGACATCGTCATCGTCAGCTTCCACGGCGGGGCCGAGGGGGCGAGGCACCTGCACGTCCCCGAGGGCCCCGAGATGTTCTACGGCGAGAACCGCGGCGACCTGCGCGCCTTCACCCACGCCGTCGTCGATGCCGGCGCCGACCTCGTCCTGGGGCACGGCCCCCACGTCCTGCGCGGCATGGAGGTCTACCGCGACCGCCTCATCGCCTACTCGCTCGGCAACTTCGCGACCTACGGGCGGTTCAACCTCTCGGGCAACCTCGGCGTCGGGGCGGTTCTCGACGTGACCCTGGACGCCGAGGGCCGCTTCGTCACCGGCCGCATCCTCCCCACCCGCCAGGAGGGCGAGGGCCTCGTCCGCAAGGACCCGGAGGGGCGGGCGATCGACCTGGTTCGCACCTTGTCGGCCGAAGACTTCCCCGACACCGGCGTGGAGGTCGCCCGGGACGGCACCCTGGCGCGGCGCTGACCCTCCAGGAACCGGCGCGGGATTCCGTTCCCCGATCCGAACGGCGGCGAACGCCACGGCGGAACGCATGAAGATCACGCGCCTCCACGACCTCGACACCGCCCGCGCCCTCGCGGACTGCTACTACGCCACCTTCGGGCTGACGTACCACCGGGCGCTGGTCTACGAGCCCGAGCGCCTCCTCGACCTGAACCGATCCGGCGACCTCACCTCCTTCGTCGCCATCGACAACGGCCGGGTGGTCGGCCACCTCGCCGCCTTCCGGCCCTTCTTCGACGTGGAGGCGGCCGGCCCGGGCGACCGCCTGGCGGGAACGCGCACCCGCGAGATCGGCCTGAGCGTCGTCCACCCGAGCGTCGAGGCCCACGCCGTCCACGGGCGCCTGCACCTCGCCCTGCACCAGTGGGCCCGCGAGGAGGGCGTCGCCGGCCTGCTCGCCCGCTACCCCACCTTCCGCATCGGCGAGCAGCAGGCCGCCTTCGCGGCCGGGGGGACCCCCGTCGCCCTGTTCCTGGGCGGCGTGCCCCGCTGGATGAACCACGACCCGGCGCTGAGCCACCTCGCCGGCCGGCCGCTCAGCACCATCGCCTTCTACCTGCCCATCCGCATCGTCGAGTCCCGGCCCGTCGCCCTGCCCCCGGACCTGGACTTCCTCTGGGACTTCATCCGGCAGGCCCGCGTGCCGCGCCACCTGCCCGAGGCCGGCGCCGGGCCGGCGACGCTCACCCGCCTGTCGACGAGCTGGGACATCGACCGGCGCAACGGCTCGGTGCACGTCGCCACCGCCGGCGACGACCTGGTGGAGCGGGTGGTGGACGGCGTGGAGTGGCTCGTCGACGGCGGCATGGAGCACGTCACGGCCTACCTCCCCGCCGAGGACCCGCGCACCGCCGAGGCCCACGAGGCCCTCGCCGCCAAGGGCCTGTTCTTCGCCGGCTGGCTGCCGTGCTGGCGGCCGGACGGCGGCGACGCCCTGCTCTACCAGGCCCTGACCCGCACCGACCTGCGTCCCGAGGACGTGCAGGTCTACGGCGCCGCCGCCGACATCCTGCGGAGCCGCGTCCTCGAGCGGTGGCGCCCCTGGGCCATCGCCCGGCCCTCCGCCGCCTGAGCCGGCTCCCCCGGGAAGCGACGGGGCGCCGGGGTTGACGCCCGGCGGGCCGCGCCTACCTGTGTGCCGCACGCCGGCCCCCGCCGCGACGGCGCGGTCCGAGGTCTCGGGCCTGGCGCTCCCGCCCGCCGCGCGGTCCGGGCGCCCCGCCCGGGGGCCCCAGCCTGGAGCAGCGCATGGAATCCCATCGTTTCGAGGCGGACGTCCGCCAGATCCTCGAACTGGTCACCCATTCCCTCTACTCCGAGCGCGAGATCTTCCTCCGCGAGCTGGTGAGCAACGCCAGCGACGCGCTGGACCGGGCGCGCTTCGAGCAGCTCAAGCGCGACGACCTCCGGCCGGTGGAGGGCGAGCCGGCGATCCGCGTCACCGTCGACGAGGCCGCGGGCACGATCACGGTGAGCGACGACGGCATCGGCCTCACCCGCGAAGAAGCGGTCGAGCACCTCGGCACCATCGCCGAGAGCGGCACCCGCGCCTTCTCCGAGCGCCTGAAGGAACAGGCCGAGGGCGGCGGCTCGGCCGAGGGCCTGATCGGCCGCTTCGGCGTCGGCTTCTACAGCGCCTTCATGGTGGCCGACCGGGTCGTCGTCGAGAGCCTCTCGGCGCTGCCCGGCACCGAGCCGATCCGCTGGGAGAGCGACGGCGGCGAGAGCTTCCAGCTCGGCCCCGGCGAGCGCGCCCACCGCGGCACCGACGTCGTGCTCCACCTGCGCGAGGACGCCCGGGAGTTCCTCGACGCCGACCGCCTGCGCGAGGTGATCCGCAAGCACTCCGAGTTCGTCACCTGGCCGATCTTCGTGGACGGCGAGCGCGTCAACACCGAGCAGGCCCTGTGGGCCCGCAACCCCGCCGACCTCGACGAGGACGCCTACAAGGGCTTCTACCGCCACCTCACCGGCGACTGGCAGGACCCGCTGCTGTGGTCCCACGCCCGCATCGAGGGCACCCCCACCTACGACGCCCTGCTCTACGTGCCGCGCAAGCGCCCCTGGGAGCTCGACCGCCTCGACTTCAAGGTGGGGCTCAAGCTCTACCAGCGCCGGGTGAAGATCCTCGACCACGCCAACGAGCTGCTCCCGCGGTGGCTGCGCTTCGTCAGCGGCGTCGTCGACTCGCCCGACGTCGAGCTGAACCTCAGCCGGGAGATGCTCCAGAACACGCCGGTGATCCGCAAGATCAAGCAGCAGCTCACCCGGCGGGTGCTCAAGCGCCTGCGCGAGCTCTCGATCCAGGCGCCGGACGACTACGCCCTGTTCTGGAAGGAGTTCGGCCACATCCTCAAGGAGGGCATCACGGAGGTGGACGGCAAGGACCGCGACCTCCTCGTCGGCCTGCTGCGCTTCCGCACCACGCGCTCCGCCGACGGCGAGCTGCGCTCGCTCGCCCAGGTCAAGAGCGACCTCGCCGAGGGGCAGGACGCGATCTGGTACCTGACGAGCATCGACAAGGAGCGCATCGCCGAGGCCCCGGTCCTCGAGGCCTTCAAGAAGAAGGGCTGGGAGGTGCTGCTCATGGACGACCCGGTGGACGAGTGGGTCGTGATGCACCTGCCCGAGTACCAGGACACGCCGCTCCGCAGCGTGATGCGCGGCGAGCTGCCCGCCCCCGCCGACGACGACCCGGTGGCCGCCGAGGCGCGCAAGCAGGCGGAGCCGCTGGTGGCCTGGCTGCGCGACCTGCTCAAGGACGTCGTCGCCGACGTGCGGACGAGCGGCCGCCTCACCGAGTCGCCGAGCGTGCTCGTCGACCAGGACGGCGGCATGGGCTCCAACATGGAGCGCATCCTGCGGGCCGCCAACCAGGAGATCCCCACCTCCAAGCGGGTGCTGGAGGTCAACCCCGAGCACCCGATGGTCCGCACCCTGGCGCGGCTGAACGCCGAGGGGCACACCGGGCTGGAGCCCTTCGCCCGGCTGCTCCTCGACCACGCCGCCATCGCCGAGGGCCGCCTCGACGACCCCAAGGGCTTCGCCAGCCGCCTGCAGGCCCTCATGGAGCGGGCGGCGGCGGCGCTGGCGGGCCAGGACGAGGGCGGCGCCCCCGAGCCGGATCCGTCGGCCGAGGGCGACGGCGGCGCGAGCGCCGAAACCCCCGACGCGGAGGACGGGCCCCGGGCCGAGGAGGCCTGAGCGCGGCGGGATAGGTCCGAGCCCGGCCCGCCGGCTCGGGCCCGGGAGGACCCATGCGCGTCTACGTCTCCGCCGACATCGAGGGCGTGGCCGGGGTGACGGTCGCCGACGACATCTTCGAGGGGCGGCCCGGCTACGACCGGGCGGCGTCCCTGCTGCGCGGCGAGGTCCTGGCCGCCGTGCGCGGGGCCCGCGACGCCGGCGCCCGCGAGGTCATCGTCCGCGACGCCCACGGCAGCGCCGCCAACCTCTCCGCCGAGGGCTGGCCCGCCGGGGTCCGCCTGCTTTCGGGCTGGGCCGACACCGACGGCTACGCGATGGTGCAGGGCATCGGCTCGGCCCCGGACCTCGCCGTGGACGCCCTGGTCCTCGTCGGCTACCACGCCGGCTCGGAGCACGACCGGGGCAACCTCGCCCACACGCTGTCCCCCGAGGTGATCCACCGGGTCGAGATCGACGGCCGCGCCTGCAACGAAGCGGTGCTGGTGGCCCTGGAGGCCGGCGAGGCCGGCGTCCCCGTGGTGGCGCTGAGCGGCGACCGCTGGTGCGTCGAGGAATTCGCCGCCTGGAGTCCCCGGACGGTGGCGGTGGTCGCCAAGACCGGCCTCGGCCACGAGGCGGCCCTGCACCGGCGGCCCGAGGACGTGCGGGACGCGATCTACGCCGCGGTGCAGGAGGGCCTCGCCCTCGGCGTCGAGCCCCTGCGCCTCGGCGCCCCGGCCGAGCTGCGCGTGCGCTTCGCCCACCGCCGCCAGGCCCAGGTCGCCGCCCTGGTGCCCGGGGCCGAGCGCGACGGCGACACGGTGGCGATCCGCGTCGAGGACGGCCGCGCCGCCGCCCGCATGGTCGAGCTCCTCCTGCGCCTCGGCGGCACCGCCGGCGGCGTCGGCACCTGATTCAGCGCCAGGTCACCGTGCCGCTGCCGACCCGCGCCCGCAGCCAGGGGCCGTCCACCTCGGTGTCCACCGCCTCCCCGTCCACCTCGACGGTCGAGGCGCCGGGCGCCCAGATCTCGACGGTCACGCCGTCGTAGATGCCCGGGTCGCCCACCGCCAGGGCGCCGTCCTCCGCGACGATCAGCGGCCCGTCCACCACCTCGAAGGAGCGGCCCCCGCCCTCGGCGGGGACGTGGCGCACCACCAGCTCGCCGGGGTCGTCGGCCCAGGAGTCCACCGCGCCGTCCGAGGGGGCGAGGGTGCGGACGCTCTCGCGCAGCATCGGCACGATGCCGCCGGCCCGGATGAACAGCGGGCCCTCGCCGAGGGGCGCCGGCACCTCGGCCTCCCCCGACCAGGCCTCGCCGGTCCACCAGTGGACCCACTCGCCGGGCGGGAAGGTGACGGTGCGGCTGGTGGCGCCGGCCTCCTCCACCGGCGCGACGAGCAGGTCCTCGCCGACGAGGAAGGCGGCGTCGTCGGCGAGGAGCGCCGGGTCCGGGTCGGGCCCCGCCGCCATGCCGAGGGGCCGCAGCGGGGGCCGGCCCTCGGCGGCCGCGTCGACGAGGAGCCGCCGGAAGTAGGGGAACAGGCGCGTGTGCAGCACGGTGTAGCGCTGGCCGGCGGCGAGCACGTCCTCGTCCCAGTCGCCCTCGAGCAGCCAGTAGTGGTGGTTCTCGGTGCCGCCGACCTGCATGATCGGCAGCAGCGCGCTGTACTCGGTCCAGCGAATGATCGTCTCGCGGTCGGCGCGGCCGTGCCGGTAGCCGCCGGTGTCGCTCGCGAAGCAGGGAAAGCCGGAGACCGACAGCGACACCCCGGCGCGTATCGCCGCCGGCAGGCCGCCGACGTGGCCGTCCTCGCCGGCCTTCTCGAAGCCGTTGCACAGGTCGCCCGGCCAGATGCAGTCCGTGATCGCCTCGGTGCCCCAGGCCCCGCCGCGACCGAGGAGGAAGCGGTCGGCGCCGGCCTCGTCGTAGGGCTCGGCGTAGGCCCGGTGGTAGTGGGCCGCGAAGCGGTGGTGCATCGTGCGCTCGTCGGAGCCGTCGGCGAAGGTGGTGACCAGGCGGCCGGTGCCGAGGCCGAGGTTGACGTCCTCGCCGTAGTCGAGCTTCCAGCCCTCGATGCCGATGGCGGCCGCCGCCGCGACCCGCTCCTGCCAGGCGGCCATCGCGTCGGGGTGGGTCAGGTCGACCAGGTCGCCGAAGTCGCTGAACAGCACCGGGATGTCGACGAACCAGCCGGCGTCCGCGAAGGCGTCGTGGTCCGGGTCGGCGTCCTCGAGGTAGGGGGTGGACCAGGCCATCCACCGGAAGCCCAGGTCGTGCAGCTCGGCCACCATGCCGTCCCAGTCGGCGAAGCGGTCGTCGGGCCGCATCGAGTTGTAGGTGGTCTGCCAGGGGTTGTCGACCCACATCACCCCGAAGGCGAGGTCGTGGTCGCGCACCGCCCGGGCGTCCTCGAGCACCTGCGCGTCGCTGTCGTTCTCGTCCCGCCACAGCATCGGCGCCATCGCCCAGGTCGGCGGCAGGCGCGGCAGGCCCGCGAGGCGGGTCCAGGCCGCCACCAGGTCGGCCCCGTCGGCGGCCTCGCCGGGGGCCCCGCCGAGGAGCACGATGTCGAGCGGATCCTCGGTGGCCACCACGAACGAGACGCGCTCGGGATCGGCGCCGTCCGCCCCCGGGCTCGCGGCGTCCACCACCATCGGCCAGTCCGAGGGCACCGCCGCCCCCCAGCCTCCGCTGCCCACCACCACCGGCACCGGCACGTGGGCCTCGACGTAGCCGCTCTCGACCTCGGCGTTCACCTCGATCTGCATGGGTCGCACCGTGCCCCGCAGGTTCACGGCGTCGAAGTTCTCCCCGAGACCCCACAGGGCCTCGCCGGCCGGGCTGGCGAAGGACAGCCGCAGGTAGGGGGCCGGGGCCTCGTCCACGGTGAGCCGCAGGCGAACCGGCCCGCCCTCGCCGTCGTCGAGGCGGTCGAGGCGCGCGGTGCGGCCGTCGGCCAGCTCGAGGTCGTAGCCGCCGGCCGACCAGGTGCCGCGCACCGCCGGCTCCCAGTCGATGTCGGGAGCCCCGCTGCCGCTCCAGAGGTTCCAGGGGTCGTAGTTGAGGGTGCTGTCGTAGTCCTCGACGAAGCCCACCTCGACGGCCCCGGCGGGAAGCGCCCCCGTGCCCCAGGCCAGCGCAAAGGGGTCGGTCTCGACGAGCAGGTCGTCCCATCCCCCGGCGGGCTCGGCGCTGTCCCCGGCCTTGCCGCCGCAGCCCGTCAAGGCGAGGGCCGCGGAGAGCAGGACGCCCGCCGCGAGGGCCGCTACCACTGGTAGAAGGCCTCCAGGCCGGCCTGCCAGCGAAGCACCCGCACCTCCTCGCGGGCGAGGCGCGACCAGGGCTTGAAGTAGAGCTCCCGGGCGCTGGCCCGCAGCCCCCAGTCTCGCTCCCGCAGCATGAGCCCGGCCCTGCTCGGCGGCGCCGGGCTCATGCTGCGGGAGCGAGACTGGGG
>WGAH01000823.1 GCA_015489145.1 Deltaproteobacteria bacterium | reverse complement strand
GCCTCATGGGCTGCCGCTACCCGGCGCGGTGGGGCGGCCGCGACCTCGACTGGGTGGCGACCCACGCGGTCATGGAGGAAATCGGCGTCGTCGGCTACATCTTCGCCTGCGTCTTCGGCGTGGGCTCGGAGCTGGTCTGCGACGCGATCGTCCAGCACGGCAGCGACGAGCTGAAGGCGCGCTACGTGCCGCCGATCCTGCGGGGCGAGATGATCGCCGCCGAGTGCCTCACCGAGCCCCGGGGCGGCTCCGACTTCTTCGGCACGACCACCACGGCGGTGCGCCGGGGCGACGACTTCGTGATCAACGGCCAGAAGCGGTTCATCGTCGGGGGCACCGCCGCCGACACCTTCCTGGTCTACGCCCGCACCGACCCCGACGCGCCGCCGCACCAGGGCATCACCTGCTTCATGGTCGACCGCGGCCCCGGCGTGACCACCCCCTACATCTACGGCCTGATGGGCAGCCGCGGCGGCGGGGCCAGCCGGGTGTGGTTCAAGGACGTGGTCGTCCCGAAGCGCAACATCGTCGGGGAGCTGAACCGGGGCGTCGAGGTCTTTCGCACGATGATGGTGCCCGAGCGCCTCGGCACCGCCGCGATGACCGTCGGCGCGGCCCGCCCGGCGCTCGACGTGGCGACGGACTACACGGGGCGGCGCAAGGCCTTCGGGCGGCCGATTCGCGAGTTCCAGGGCGTGAGCTTCCAGGTCGCCGAGGCGGCCATGCTCCTCGACGCCTCCCGGAGCATGGTCTACACCACCAGCCTCGCGGTGGATCGCGGCGAGGAGCCCCGCCGGGTGCGCCGGCTCGTGAGCGAGACCAAGAAGTTCGTCACCGAGGCCTGCCAGAAGGTCGCCCACAACGCCATGCAGGTCATGGGCGGCATCGGCTACACCAACGTCTACCCGGTGGAGCGCATCTTCCGCGACCTGCGTCTCGCGAGCATCTGGACGGGCACCAACGAGATCATGGCGCACATCATCGCCGTCGAGTGGGCCCGCGAGCGCGAGCGCATCCGGCAGGCGGGACTCTGGCGGGACAGCGAGCCGGACGCCGCCGAGGCGGAGGCGGTGGACGAGAAGGTCTACGAGTAGGGGTCGCGCATAGCGCAGGCGTAACGCTGGCTCACGCGCGTTGTGCGACGGCTCGACGGGGATGGGGGCGGGCCTTGCGCGCGCGATCATCGAGGCGTAACGTCCGCTCACGCGGAACAGTCGCGGGCGGCGGGCGAATTCGGGGCCCCTCCGGCACTTTTCTTCCGGCCCTTTTCCGGTACCCTGTCAAAAGGGGGGGGCAGGAGGTCCCCATGCTCACACCCCTTCGACACGTCCTCGCCGGCAAGGGCCCCGAGGTGACCAGCATCGAGCCGACCGCCACCGTCCGGGCGGCCGTCCACCGCATGGTCGAAGCCCGCACGGGTTCGGTGCTTGTCGTGGATGGCGACGCCATCGCAGGCATCTTCACCGAGCGCGACCTCATGCGCCGGGTGGTGGCTCCCGGGCGTGACCCCGACGCGGTGCGCGTGGCCGAGGTGATGACCGCCCCGATCCTCACCGTGAGTCCGCGCACCACCGTGGGCGAGGCCCTCGCGATCATCACCGAGAAGCGGCACCGCCACCTGCCGGTGGTGGACGGCGACCGGCTGGTCGGCCTGATCTCGGCGGGCGACCTCGCGCGCTGGCTGGCCCGGGAGCGGGCCTTCGAGGTCGAGCAGCTCACGCGCTACATCGCCGGCACCTACCCCGGGTAGGCCCGGGGATCGCCCCGATCCCTCGACGGTCCCGGCCGGGCTCCCTTGACGGCCCCGGCCGGGCCGGTGAAGGGGCGCATCCGTCCCCTGGCGGGCGGGTGGAGGGCGATGTGCCGACGGTGAGCAGCGTGCTGACGGAACTCGTGGCCGAGGCGGCCGAGCGGGCCGGCCACGGCGGGGTGCTCGACGAGGTGGAGCCGGCGCGGCCGGCCTCGGACCCGCGCTTCGGCGACTACCAGTCCAACCACGCCTTTCGCCTGGGCAGGGCGCTGCGGACCAACCCGCGCGCCGTGGCCGAGGCGGTGCGGGCCGCCCTGGCCGAGCACCCGGGGGTGGCCTCGGTCGAGGTCGCCGGGCCGGGCTTCCTGAACTTCCGCCTCGACGACGGCTGGATCGGCGCGCGACTCGGCGAGATGGTGCGCGATCCGGCCCTGTTCGTCGAGCAGTCCGGGGCGGGCCGCACCGTCGTCATCGACTACTCCTCGCCCAACGTGGCCAAGCGCATGCACGTCGGCCACATGCGGTCCACGATCATCGGCAACACCCTCGACCGCCTGTACCGGGCGACGGGCTGGCGCGTCGTCGCCGACAACCACGTCGGGGACTGGGGCACCCAGTACGGCAAGCTCATCGTGGCCTGGCGCCGCTGGCTGGACCGGGAGGCCTTCGAGGCCGATCCCCTGGGCGAGCTCGAGCGCCTCTACGTGCGCTTCGGCCGCGAGGCCGAGGCGGACCCGGCGCTGCTGGACGAGGCCCGGGCCGAGACGGCGAAGCTCCAGGCGGGCGACCCGGAGAACCGCGCCCTCTGGGAGCGCTTCCGCGCCGTGTCCCTGGAGGAGTTCGAGGCCGTCTACGAGCGCCTCCACGTGCGTTTCGACGAGACCCTCGGCGAGAGCGCCTACCACGACGAGCTCGCCGGCACGGTGCAGGCCCTGCTCGACCTCGGCGTCGCCGAGGAGAGCGAGGGCGCCGTGGTGGTGAAGTTCCCCGCCGACGAGGTCGAGGGCCGGCGCTTCAAGGGGCTCGCCGACACGGTGCTCGTCATCCGCAAGAAGGACGGGGCCTTCCTCTACGGCACCACGGACCTCGCCACCCTGGAATACCGGCGGCGCACCTGGGCGCCGGACGAGGTCGTCTACGTGACCGACGTGCGCCAGCAGCTCCACTTCAAGCAGGTCTTCGCGGCCTGGCGCCGCTGGGCTCGGGCCCGGGGGCTCGACCCGGACCGTCCGTCGCTGGTGCACACCTGGTTCGGGATGCTGGTGCTCCCCGAGGGCTCCATGAGCTCGCGCAAGGGCAACGTGGTGCGGCTGGTGGACCTCCTCGACGAGGCCGTGCGCCGCGCCCGGGCCGTCGTCGACGAGAAGTCGCCGCACCTGTCCGAGGCCGAGCGCGCCCGCATCGCCGAAGCGGTGGGGGTCGGGGCCGTGCGCTACGCCGACCTTTCCCAGAACCCGCAGTCCAACGTCACCTTCGACTGGGACCGCATGCTCGCCCTCGACGGCAACACCGCGCCCTACCTGCTCTACACCCACGCCCGGTGCCGCAGCCTCCTCGCCCGCGCCGCCGGGGAGGGGGCGGAGGTCGGCGAAGCCGTCCGCATCGGCGAGCCGCTGGAGCGCGAGCTGGCGCTGCGGCTGCTGCGCTTTCCCGAGGCGGTCTCGCTGGCCCTGGCGCACGGACGCCCCAACCTGCTGTGCGACCAGCTCTACGAGACCGCCAACGTCTTCAACCGCTTCTACTACGAGGTGCCGGTGCTGCGCGCCGGCGATGCGGCCACCGTCGCCTCCCGCCTGGCGCTGGTCGAGGCGGCGGCCACGGTGATGCGACGCGGGCTCGAGCTGCTCGGGATCGAGGTCCTCGACCGGATGTGAGCCCGGGTCACCGCGTGGGCGGCGTGCCGGTGTCGCCGCCCCCGCCACCGCCGGTGTCGTCGCCGGGCTCGTCCTCGAGGCGCCGGAAGGCGGCGCTGTAGACGTCCTGGCAGGGCAGGGTGCCCGGAAGGGTGGAGCAGTCGGCGCCCTCGCCGCTCTTGGAGTAGGTCACGTCCAGGGTGAACTCGTTGGGGTTCGTCAGGGTGCCCGAGGCGTCGATGGCGTCGGTGAGGGTGCAGTCGGTCGCCGGCACCTGCCGGTCGACGCTGCCCACGGCCCGCAGGGCGTTGCCGTCCGGGGCGGATTCCATGGGGGCGATGCCCATGAGCAGCACGTAGTCGCCGTCGGGGACCACGTCGACGCGCTGGATCTGTTCCGGCTGGAGGTCGCCGGCGCAGGTGTGGTCGGTCACGCTCACGATCCGCATCGCGTAGGTGCCGGGGACGACCTGCGCGGGAACCCAGTCCCCGGCGTCGGCGGTGTCGGTGCCGCCGGTATCGTCGGTGGTGTCCTCCCCGCCCTTGTCCTTCTTGCAGGCGGTGGCGAGGGCCAGGACGACGGCCAGCCTCAGCAGCATGTCTCCTCCCTTGCAGGCGGGGCGCCTGCGCGCGCGGCGGGCGTGCCAGGAGCACGCCCGCCGACAAGGTACTCAGAGAGGGCGGACATCGCCACCGCGGGCGGTGGCCGCGTCGCGGATCAGCCCTCGGGCTGGTCGGCCTGGGTGTTGACGGAGGACCAGCGGAAGTGGGCGTCGTAGTCCCACACGCAGGGGTCGGCCACGGCGTCGGGGCACTCGGTGCCGACGAACTGGTCCAGGCGGAAGATCGCCAGGTCGAACTCGCGCTGCCCGTCGAAGGGCCCGTCCGCCTGCACGGTGGTCACCAGGCTGCAGTCGATCTCGGGGTTCGGGTAGCTGCGGCTGCCGCTCGCGTAGAGCCACTCGCCGTCGGTCTCCATGGGCGCGATGCCGAACAGCATGCGGGCACCGGTCTCGGGGTCCTCGGTCACCTCGCCGCGCATGACGTCGAGGAGGCCGGTCTGGCAGGAGTCCTCGTAGACCTCGTCGATGAACACGTCGTAGACGCCGGGCTCGACGTAGGCGGGCCAGATGTCCTGGGCGTCGTTGGCGAGCTCGACCACGGTGCCCAGGGTCGAGGCGGACACGCCCTTGAGGCTGCTCGGGTCGAGGTCGTCGACGATGGGCAGGTCGCCGCGCACGCCCGCGAAGTCCCCCTCGGCGGGGGTGAGGGCGCCGTCGGCCTCGGGGCCGGCGCCGGTGGCCGTGAACTGGTCGGCGGTGCCGCAGGCCGCGGCGAAGAACGGGATGAGGGTGATGAGCTTGGACATGTCGCCTCCAGGGTGTTGCCTGCCGCGGGTTCGCGGCTTCGAGGGAAGGTCGCTCGGGTACCGGGTGGTCCTGCGACGATCGCGGGTACGGAACGGTCGGGAGGTTCCATGACCCCCCCCCGGGCAAAACCCCGGCCCGGCT
>WGAH01000822.1 GCA_015489145.1 Deltaproteobacteria bacterium | reverse complement strand
GGTCTTGTGGTTGGGGGTGATGCCGGGAATGGCGGCGATGGCGAGGGGCTCGCCGTCCAGGGCTCGCCGGAGGTCCACCGCCAGCAGCAGGCCGCCGACCAGGCCGGCCCAGGCCACCAGGCTCGCGTCGAGCAGCCGCCGGGGGGCGAGGCGGGCGACGGCGGTGGCGAGGCCGAGGCCGTAGGCCGTCCAGGCGAAGACGGGCTTGCGGAGGAGGACGTGGGCGGCGTCGAGGGGATCGGAGGCGGCGGCGAGGCCGAGCAGGCCGGCGAGGGAGAGGACGGCGGCGCCGGCGGCGCCGGGGGGCGGGACCGGGCGCGGGCGGCGAAGGACGAGGAGGCCGAGCAGCGCGAGGGCGGCGAGGTCGACGAGGGGCGGGTCGAAGACCCAGGCGCGACCGCCGCCGAGGGAGAGGCGCAGGGCGAAGAGGGGCTCCCCGGCGTCCCGGACGACGAGGATCAGCGCCACGAGGCCGGCGATGGCGGCGTTCACGGGGCCTCCTCGCCCTCGGCCCGGGCCGCCCGCCAGCCGAGCCCGAGGAGGGCGAAGCAGGGCAGGGCGGCGAGCCACAGGCGGGGGTCGGTCACCCGCTCCGGGGGGCCGCCGAGGAGCTCGACCAGGGCGGCGACGCCGACGGAGCCGGCGAGGACGGCGAGGGGGGCGCCCCAGGGGCCCCGGGGCAGCCTCGGCAGGGTGAGGACCAGCCAGGCGCCGGCCACCGCGCCGGTGACGAGGCTGGTGGACAGGGCCAGGCCGGCGGTGCCCATCGGGCGGAGCAGCAGGGCGTCGAGCCCGGCGTTGAGCAGCACGCTCACCACGCCGAGGACGACGACGGGGCGCAGGCGCCGCTCGACGACGTGGGCGCGCACGGCCAGGGTGCCGAGCAGGCCCGGCAGGATGCCCGGCGCGTACCCGGCGAGGACCCGGGCGGTGGCCTCGGTGTCGGCGGCGAGGAAGGCGCCGCGCTCGTAGAGCAGGCGCACCAGGGCGACCCGGCCGATGAACAGCCCGGCCACCGGCGGGGCGCCGAGGGCGATCACCCAGCGCAGGGCGCGGCCGACGGCGGCGCGGGCCTCGGCGGTGCGCTGGCCGGCGTGGAGGTTGGACCAGGTCGCGAAGGCGACCATGAGCAGGGTGCTGTCGAGGAGGGTCTGCGGGATGACCCGGGCGCGGTCGGCGAATTCCAGGGTGGCGACGGCGCCGGTGGGCAGCCAGGCGGCGAAGCCCTTGTCGACGACGAGGTTGAGGGCGACCAGCACCTCCCCGGCGAGGATCGGCAGCAGGTCGGCGCCGACCCGGCGCACCCCGGCGGGGCGGTGCAGGTTCGGGCGCGGGCGCAGCCCCGAGGCGGCGAGGAGGCGGGCCCACCAGGCGAACTGCACCGCCTCGCCGACGACGAGGCCCCAGGCCAGGGCGTCCGCCCCGAGGGGCCCGAGCAGCGCCCCGGTGGCGAGGATGACGGCGCTCGCCCGAATCGCCGGGGTCGCCGCCACGCCGCGGAAGTGCCCGAAGACCTCGGCGGTGACGCGCAGGACGGTGCCGCTGGCGTTCAGGGCGACGAAGGGGACGAGCTCCCAGAGGTAGCGCGCCGCGAGGACGCGGGTCTCGACGGGAAAGTCGGTGAGGCGGTCCAGGGCGGCGGGGCCGGCGGCGGCCACCAGGGCGGCGGCGGCGAGGCTGCCGAGCGCGGTCCAGCTCGCCAGGCTGCCGACGAAGGCCTCCACCGCCGCGCGGGCGTCCCCGTCGGCCCGGCGCACGGCGGCGACCACCGGGGTGGCGGCGGTGCCCAGCGAGCTGGCCGCCAGCACCATCGCGAAGGTCGGGAAGGCCAGGGCCCAGTACCAGGCGTCGGTGACCACGCCGACCCCGAACCACATGGCGACCGCCAGGGGCACGGCGAAGGCGAGGCCCCGGCTCGCCAGGGCGATGGGCAGGACGGCGAGGGTCGAGCGCCCGATGGAGGGAGGGGGCACCGCCTACCGCGCGCCGCGGCCGCGCAGGACGGCCGGCACCGTCTTGACCAGGATCACGAGGTCGAGCCAGAGCGACCAGTTCTGGATGTAGTTGATGTCGTGCTGGATCATCTCGCGAAAGCCGAGGTCGGAGCGTCCCGAGACCTGCCAGGCGCCGGTGATGCCGGGCTTGACCTTGGACCGCAGCTCGTACCAGTAGCGGGCCTCCGGGTCCTCCTCGATGCCCTGGAGGTCGGACATCGGCAGGGGGCGCGGGCCGACGAGGTTCATGTCGCCGCGCAGCACGTTGAGGAGCTGGGGCAGCTCGTCGATGGAGTACTTGCGGATGAAGCGCCCGATCGGGGTGACCCGCGGGTCGTTCCGCATCTTGAACAGGCGGCCGTCGGCCTCGTTGTGGGCCTCGAGGGCGGCGCGCATCTTGTCGGCGTCGACGACCATGCTGCGGAACTTGAAGAAGGGGAACTTCCGGCCGCCCTTGCCGGCGCGCTCCTGCACGTAGAACACCGGGCCGCCGTCCTGGAGCTTGATCGCGAGGGCCACGACCAGCATGAGCGGCAGCAGCGCCAGCCCGCCGACGCTGACGAGCACGAGGTCGATGGCCCGCTTCACCTGCTCGGCGAGGCTCGGGTAGGACAGGGTGGTGAGGTCGATGAGCTGGAGGTCGCCGAGGCTGGCGATCTCGACCCGGGGGCTCGCCACGCCCCAGGTGAAGGGCACCTGGAGCACGCGCACCCCCATCTGGTCGGCCCGGGTGGCGAGCACCAGCGCCTCGCGCCTCGAGATCGTCCGGGTGGCGAGCACGACGAGCTGGATGTCGAGGGTGTTGACCAGCTCGGCGAAGCGGGTCACCTCGCCCCGCACCTGGCCGGGGGGCACGGCGAAGGCGTCGGTGGAGGCGTCGTGAACCCGCAGGAAGCCGACCAGGTCGTAGGCGTGGTGCCCGAAACGCTCGATGCGCCGCGCCATGTCGCGGGCCTCCACGTCCGTGCCGACGATGGCGACGCGCTCCTGGGTGATCGGGTGCGGCAGCAGCCGCTGGAGCTGGAAGAAGCCCAGGCGGAAGGCGAGGATGAAGACGCCGGAGAAGCCGCAGAAGGCCAGGATGAGGAAGCGGCTGTAGGTGCGGTCCGGCAGCAGGAACTGGAGCATCATCGCCACGACCAGCAGCACGGCGCTCGCCCGGCTCACCCCGGCGGCGATGCGGGCGGAGCTGGTCATGCGGCCCGGGTCGTACAGCCCCATCTGCCGGAGCACGAGGAGCCAGGCGATGGCGAGGACCAGCCCCGAGGGCATGAAGGGGTTGTGGCCGACGAGCTCCCACCACCGGATGTGCAGCACCCACTCGAGGTGGGGGCGCCACCAGGTCCACAGGGCGTGGGCGGCCACCAGCCCGAGGAGGATGGCGAGGAGGTCGATGAGGACGACCACCGCCCGGAGCAGGCCGAAGGGCCGCACCGCTACTCCAGCACGGAGGAGGTGCCCTGGGCGCCGCCGGAGACCGCGTTGCGGTAGACGGCGGAGCCGGCGACGAAGGGCGAGAGGATCCCCTGGACCTCGCGGAAGTAGCGGCTCATGTTGGTGATCGTGCGGGTGGGCACGAACAGGATGTCGCCCCGCTGGAGGTAGACGAGCTGGTCGGTGGAGCCGCCGGTGTAGATCGAGCGCACGTCCACGGTGTAGAGCTCGGGCTGCTCGAGGCCGCCCCGGATCAGCAGGACGTTGTCGGTGCGGGCGCTCGGGTTGATGCCGCCGGCCCGGGTGAGCGCCTCGAGCACCGACATCTGGTTGTTGAGCTGGAGCACGCTGGGGCTGGCGACCTCGCCGAGGACGAAGACCTCCTGGTTCTGGAGATCGCTGACGTTGACCGAGACCTGCGGGTTCTCGTAGTAGTCGGAGATCGCCTCGGTCAGGACGTCGACCAGCTCGGGGTAGGTCATGCCGGCCACCTCGATGCGGCCGACCAGCGGGTAGGTGATCGAGCCGTCGGGGGCGATGGTGACGTCCATGTCGAGGTCGTCGTGGCGCCAGACGCGAATCGAGATCGTGTCGCCGGGGCCGAGCTGGAACTCGGAGGGCGCGGGCACGGCGCGATCGGCCGCGGGGACCTCGGAGATGTTGGGGATTCGCTTCTGGGCGGCGCATCCGGCGATCAGCGCCAGGGCGAGGGCGAGCCGCCGGGCGGGTTGGAGGGACGCGGTCATGACGGGTCGGGCCTCCGGTACGCGGCCCCCGTATCGCGCCCGGCCGGCGCCCGGAAGCCGGCGCGCCCATCGCTTCCCCTGGCTTCGCCCTGTCGGGACCCGTCCCGTTCGGCTATACACCCCCCGGCGCCCGCCGTCGCGCCCCCCGTCCCGCGGGCGGGGCGCTCCCGGGGCGCGGGAGCACCGCCCGCGCCCGAACCTGCCGGACTGGCCTGGATGGAACTGCTCAAACTCTACGCCGCCCTGCTCCGCCGCCGCTGGCTGGTGCTCGAGGCCATCGTGTTCTTCACGGCCGCCGGGGGCGCCCTCGCCATGCTGCTGCCCAAGAACTACGAGGCCAGCGCGCGGGTTCTCGTCAACTCCAGCGACACGGCGATGAGCATCCTCAGCGACCTCGGCCTCAGCGAGGTCGCGGCGGGCCTGTCGAACGCCAGCGACGACATCACCAACAAGATCTCGCTGGCGACCACGCGGCCGGTCCTCGACGAGGTGATCTGGCGGCTGCAGCTCCGCGACGACGACGGCAAGCTCTACACCGCCGAGCAGCTCCTCGTGCCGGGGCTGACCGGCGAGCTGGAGGCCCGCCCGGGGATCAGCATCACCCAGCAGCAGGGCACCGACATCCTCGTCTTCCAGGCCCGGGCCGACGACCCGGAGCTCGCGCGCCTCCTCGCCGACACCCTGGTCAAGGTGGCGGTGCAGCAGTCGCAGAAGCGCGCCCGCGCCGACACGGCCAGCGCGCGCAAGTTCATCGAGCAGCAGCTCGGGGTGGTGCGCGAGGAGTTCGACCAGGCGATGGCGCAGATCGCCGACGCCAAGGCCCGCGACGAGGTCCTCGACATCGACGCCGAGATGAAGGCCGCCATCGCGCGGCTCAGCGAGCTGATGCTCGCCTACGAGGAGAACGCCGCCGCCATCGAGGAGACCCGCGCCCGCCTCGCCGAGGCCCGCGCCTACCAGCGCAAGGAGACCGGCGGCGCGGTTTCCCCGGAGACCCTGGCGACGAACGCCAAGGTGGCCGACATCCAGGCCCGGCTCACCGACCTCAAGGCCGACCGGGCGAAGCAGCTCACCGACAAGACCGAGAAGCACCCCGACATCGCGCGCATCGACGAGATGATCGCCGCGACCGAGGCCGAGCTGCAGGCCGCCATCGAGGAGCAGCACGCCCTCGACCCGGGCGTGGCCGAGCTCGAGGCCAAGCTCGCCGGCCTGGTCAAGAAGGGAAAGGAGATCGACGCCGGCATCCAGCGCACGACGAAGCAGTTCTCGGCCTACCCCGAGAAGCTGCGGGAGTTCAGCCAGCTCGAGCTGGCCGCCGGCGCCGCCGAGGAGGTCTACAAGGCCCTGCAGGAGCAGCGCTACCAGGTCGGCGTCGCCGAGGCGATGCTGGTCAGCGACCTGCAGCTCGTCGAGCCGGCCAAGGCCCCCGACAAGCACTCGAGCCCCAGGCTCCTCGTCAACCTCGTGCTCGGCTTCGGGCTCGGCGTGGGCAGCGGGGTCGGCCTGGCCTTCCTGTTCGAGTACGTGGACGACTCGGTGAAGGGCCCCGAGGAGCTCACCGAGGCCTGGCCCGCCCCGCGCCTCGGCGTGGTGCCCCGCTTCAAGGCCGAGGGTGACCGGCGGGTGATCGACCGCCTGCCCAACACGCACCCGGTGGTCGAGGCCTACCGCACGATCCGCAACGGCCTGCTGTTCGCCTCGCTGGACAAGCCCCTCGAGCTCGTCGCGGTCACCTCGGCCCTGCCCGGCGAGGGCAAGAGCACCTTCAGCGTGAACCTCGCCGTGAGCTTCGCCCGGGAGGGCAAGCGGGTGCTCCTCGTCGACTGCGACCTGCGGCGGCCCATCCAGCACCGGAACTTCCCGACCACCTCGAACCACCGCGGGCTCACCGACGTCCTGGCCCGCAAGGCCACGGTCGAGGAGGCCGTGCAGGCCACCGGCGTCGAGGGCCTTTCGCTGCTGTCGAGCGGCCCCACCCCCGGCGACCCGGCGCGCCTGGTCGAGAGCCTGCGGCTGCGGCAGCTCCTCATCGACCTCCGCAAGAGCTGGGACGTGGTGGTGGTCGACACCCCGCCCGCCCTGGTGGTGGCCGACGCGCTCATCATCGGCCGGGCCGCCGACGGCGTCGTCGTCGTCGTCGAGAGCGGATCGACGAGCCGCAAGCTCCTCGCCGACCTGCGCGGCCGCTTCCAGACCTCGGGGCTGGAACCCATCGGCCTGGTGCTCAACAAGCTCGACTTCTTCACGTCCGGCTACGGTCACTACGCCCGCGCCTACCAGAAGTACCACCACGACACCGGCGGGGACGCGCCGAACACCCACTCGGGAGGCGCGGCATGACCTGGTTGCTCCCGGCGCTGGTGCTCGCCTGCGGCCCCGCCCCCGAGGACATCGCCGCCAACCTCGCCTCGGACAACCCGGCCGTGCGCGAGGACACCGCGAAGATCGCGAAGAACTTCGACTCCGAGGCCGTGCGTGCGGCACTGGTCAAGGCGCTGGACGACCCCTCCGAGGCGGTGCGGCTGAACGCGGTGGACAGCATCGCCGAGATCGGCGCCGAGGAGGCCGTGCCGGCGCTGATCCACCTCGTCGAGGACGACCCCTCCGACCTGGTGAAGCGCGACGCGGTGGACGCCCTCGGGCGGCTGAAGGCGGTCGAGGCGGTGCCGGTGCTCATCTCCTACATCGAGGCCCGCGAGGACACGCGGGTGCCGCTCAACGCGGTGTGGGCCCTGGGCTTCATCGGCGACAAGCGGGCGCTTCCGCTGCTGGCGCGCCTGCGCGACAACCCCGACCCCTACGTCGCCTACAACGCCAACGAAGCGCTCCGCAACCTGAAGCCCTGACGGGGGCGGCGTGTGGTGGCTCCTGCTGGGGTTGTCGGCCTGGGCGGGTGCGGTGGACGACGACCCGGCGGCCCTGCGGGCGGCCCTGGAACTGCGGCGGGCTGGCGCTTGGGTGCCCCTCGGCGGAAGCGACCGGAGCGCGGCGGCCTGGGCGGATCGCTGCGCCCGGGCCGGGCTGGACTGCGAGGCGCTGCCCGCGCTGGAGCGGGAGGTGGCGGCGGCCCGGCCGCCCTGGCGGCAGCCGCGGTGGGCGGTGGCGGGCGGGGGGCGGCTGGCCCTGGGG
>WGAH01000821.1 GCA_015489145.1 Deltaproteobacteria bacterium | reverse complement strand
GGGTAACCCCAGGGGGTGCGACCGGCGTAGCTGAGGTGCAGCTCGCGGCGGGCGCGGGTGATGCCGACGTAGAGCAGCCGCCGCTCCTCGTCGAGGGTGTCGCGGCTCCGCGTCGCCGCGCTGAGGGGGACGAGCCCGTCCTGGAGGCTCGGCAGCCAGACGGCGTCGAACTCGAGGCCCTTGGACTGGTGCATCGTGAGCACGCGCACGCCTTCGAGGCGGTCGAGGTTGTCGACGCTGCGCCGCAGCACGAGGCGCGGCCGGATGCTCCGCCAGGCGTCGGCGGCGGGGAGCGAGGGTTCGTCGGCCTCCTCCACCAGGGCGGCGAGGCGCAGGAGGAGCGGGTGCGGATCGCCGTCCTCGCCCAGCTCCTCGGCGGCGTCCTCGGCCAGCTCCTCGGCGGCGTCCTCGGCCAGGCGGCGGACGAGCTCGGCGGGGCGGGGCGAGGCGGCGCGAAACGCGGCGAGGCGGTCGCGGAGATCGGCGAGGACCGGGGCGACCTCGGCCAGCCAGTCCCGGCGATCCACCGCCTGGCCGGCGACGAGCCCGCGCAGCACCGCGGCCACCCCGGCGGTGGCGCGCACGTCGTCGAGGGCGCGGTGGGTGGGCGCCTCCGTCACGCCGAGGTCGCCGACCACCTCGGCGAGGCGGTAGCCGGGGAGGTCGAGGATGCGCCGGGAGAGGTCGAGGGTGTCGAAGGCCGGACGGAGCCGGAGGCGACCGGGGCCGAGGACGCGGGTGGCGTGGGCCCGCAACATGCCGAGGTCGTAGGCGAGGTTGTGGCCCGCCACCGGGGTGTCGCGCACGAAGTCGGCGAAGGCCGCGTAGACCTCGGCCGGGTGCCGGCCCTCGCGGAGGAGGGTGGCCTGGTCGATGCCGTGGACCGCCACGGAATCGCCGAGGGGGACGCTGTTGCGCACGAGCACCTGGAAGCGGCCCACCTCGCGGGGGCGGGGGCCGTCGAGGCGGACGCGCACGGCGGCGAGCTCGATCACCTCGTCGCGCAAGGGATCGAGCCCCGTCGTCTCGGTGTCGAGGACGACCACCTCGTCGAGGAACAGGCCCCAGAAGGGGTCGCCGCGGGCGATCACCTCGGGGTCGAGGGCGTCCGAGAGGCGCAGGCCCAGGGTGCGCCCCTCGCGAATGGCACGGTCGAGGAAGGCGTGGGGGATGTCGGCGGCCCGGCGCGTGGCGAGGCGCCAGGCGGCGCCGGCGTCGCCGGGGTCGTAGACGAGGGAAGCGAAGGCGATGGCGTCCTTGACCACGGGCCGCCGGTAGAACTCCAGCTCGTCGAGGGTGGCGACGGGCACGCCGGCATCCTGGAGGGCCTCGGCGAGGCGGCGGACGACCTTGTTGGTGCGCGCGAGCACGGCGATGCGCTCGGGGCGATGGCGCGCCAGGGCGAGCTTCACCTCGGCGGCGATGCCGGCGGACTCGTGCTCGATGGTGCGGAAGACGTGGAAGGTGGGCTGGTCGCCGTCGAGTGCCTCGTGCAGGCGCGTGAAGCGCGTGGCGCGCCGCCCGAGGTCGCTGGCCACGCGGTCGGCGAGGCGCAGGATGGGGCGCGTGGAGCGGAAGTTTCGGGTGAGGTCGAACTCCCGGACGGGGCCGAAGTCGCGCCGCACCGCGCGGAGGAGGTCCCAGGGCCGCGCCCCGCGCCAGCCGTAGATCGACTGGTCGAGGTCGCCGGTCAGCAGCAGCGACCGGGCCCGGCGGGCGAGGACGGCGAGCACGTCGTACTCGGCGAGGTTGGTGTCCTGCACCTCGTCGACGAGCACGGCGTCGTAGCGCCCCTCGAGCTGGGTTCGGACGCCCGGGTGCTCGCGGATGAGGGCGCGGACGAGGTAGACGAGGCCGGCGAAGTCCACGACGCCGAGGGTGTCGAGCAGGCGGACGTAGGCGCTGGCGTCGGGTCGCAGGACGGGGTCGACGAAGGCCGCGGCACTCCAGCGGGCGCGCGTGGGCTCCCGGTCCTCGTCGGCCGCGGTCGAGAAGGCGCCGAGCAGCTCCCTGGAGACGTTCCGGTCGACGGTGCCCCAAAGGGCGAGCGCGTCGTCCTCGTCGACGATGCGGAAGTCGGCGGGAAGGCCGGCGGCGCGGGCGTGGCGGCGAAGGATGCCGGCGCAGTGGCCGTGGAAGGTGGAGAGCACGACGCGGCCGGCGCGCTCGGGGCCCACGGCGCGGCGCAGGGCGGCGCGGGCCTCCTCGGCGGCGCGGTTGGTGAAGGTGAGGGCGAGGACGCGCTCGGGCGGCACGGGGTCGCGGCCGCCGACGAGGCGGGCGATGCGCATGGACAGGGTGGTGGTCTTGCCGGCGCCCACGGTGGCGAAGAGCAGGGCGGTGCCATCGGGGGCCTCGACGACGGCGCGCTGTTCCTCGGTGAGTGGCGGCGGCTCGGGGACGGGCGACATGGGAGACTCCGGGAGGGCCGGCCGGTCGACCGGTTTCGCGAGAACCCTACCGCACCGTGCGGACACCCCGTGTCCAACGCTGGAGCGCCGCCCTCCCGCCGGCATTCCCGCCCGGGGCCCCTCAGCCCGCGTCGACCAGCGCCTCCACTTCCGGGTCGAGGTAGAGACCCTCGAGGATCTCGCGGGCCCAGTGCACCCCCTCGGCGTCGAGGCGACGGAGCAGGCGCACGCTGGCGAGCTGCACCGGCAGCACCTCCGACCAGGCCGTCTCGGCCAGGAAGCGCAGGCGATCCGCGTCGAGGCGGCCCTTCGTCGAGGTGAGGGCGTCGGCACAGGGGTCGCAGACCAGCACCGCCCGGTCGACGTCGGGTTCCTCGGGGAACGGGGGCACCTCGACGACGCGAAGGGGTCCCGAGGCCCCGCACAGCTCGCACCGCGCCCGCGCCCGGCGAGAGAGCACCCGACCCAGCGCCTGCACGTCGGCGCGCCGCCCGTAGAACTGGTCCCAACCCCGCGCCATGGGGCACCTCCTCCTCGGAAGGGGGGTGCTCCTATTCGGTCCGGGTGCGGCGTGGGGTCAGCGGGCGGAGGCCTCGGCGATGGCGAGGAGCATGGCGCAGCGGTCCGCGGGATCGGCGGCGGCGAGGCGGCGGGCGACCTCGGCCCGCAGCCGCTCGACGAGGGGAGCGGCGCGCACCGAGGCGAGGCGAGCCTCGACATCGCAGAGGGGCGGCACCGCGAGGGGGCCGGGAACCTCGGCCAGGGCGGCGAGGGCCTCGTCCACGACGGCGGTGGCGACGTCGGCTTCGCCGAGCACCCAGGCCAGGCGGGCGACGTCTCCCGACAGGGGGCCGCGGCCCCGGGGGCTGCGGTCGGCGGCGGCGAGGTCCCCGGCGGCCTCGGCGATGAGGGCCACGGCCTCGCCGCGGCGACCCGCGCGGAGCAGGGCGCGGGCGACGCGGTGCAGGGCGTCGGCGCGGCGCTCGGGATCGGGCAGGGTGCGGGCCAGGGAGACGGCCTCGGCGGTGGCGTCGGCGGCCAGCAGCGCGCGCACGAGGGTCTCCTCCAGGCTGCTCACCTCGTCGGCGTCGCCGGGCAGGCGGACGAGGGTGCCCGGCTCCACCCGGTCGAGGAGGCGGCGCAAGGCCGGCAGCGCGCCGGCCACGTCGCCGGCGTGGACCCGGAGGAGGACCGCCAGCCAGAGGGGCTCCGGGTCGGCCGGATCGGCCTCCCAGGCTTCCTCGAGGACCTCGGCGGTGCGGCGGGCGCGCTCGACCTGGCCGGTGGCGCGCTCCAGCTCGCCGAGGACGTAGCACCAGGCCGGCGGCAGGGTGCGGCGGCCGCGCAGGTTGGCGAGGAGGGGATCGGCGATGCCCGGGTGGTCCCAGGCGGCGCGAAAGACCGCGCGCCAGGGAAAGGGGTCGCCCGGGTCCGGGGGAATGGCGGCGGTCGCGGCGAGGTCGACGGCGAGGGCGAGGGTGTCCCGGCCGGCATCGTCGCCGACCAGGGCGGCCCGGCGGGCGGCGATGCGGGCGAGGGACTCGACGGCGTCGGCGTGATCGAGGGTGAGGGCGTGGTCGACGGCCAGCGCCCACGCATCCTGGGCGGCGGCGGTCAGCCCGGTCTCGGCCAGGGCCTCGGCGGAGCGCTCGAGGAGGCGCTGGGCCTGCACGCCGACGAAGGGGGCGCGGGACAGGGAGGGCTCGGCGCCACCGACGCGCACCTGCCGGGCGAGGGCGAGGACGCGGCCGGCGAGGCCCGCGGCGGCCCCGGCGGCGACGAGGCGCTCGGCCAGGGCGCGGCGATCCTCCGGGTCGCGGACCTGTCGGAGCGCGACGACCGCGGCGTCCCAGCCCCGGTGGGGGCGGACGGTGCCGACGACGATGCGACCCCGGGGGGCCGCGGCCGGCGAAAGGCGGGCGAGGGCGGCCTCGGCGCGGGTGTCCAGGCGCAACTCCAGGTAGAGGCGGGCGAGCTCGAGGCGGCCGTCGTCGGGGGTGAGCCAGCCGGGACGGGGTAGCCAGCGGTCGGCGCCCTCGAGCTGCTGCTCGAGCTGGAGCGCGTGGTGGTGGGCGGCGGCGGTGCGCCCCCGCCGCAGCTCGAAGTCGGCGAGGGCCACGTGCAGGAGGGCCCGCAGGCTGCGCTCGGGCAGGTCGACGAGGAGCTCGGCGGCCAGCTCGGCCCGCCCCAGGTCGACGGCGGCCTGCGCCACCTCGGCGAGGAAGGAGACGCGCTCGACGGGCTCGGCGACGGCGAAGGCGGCGTCGGCGGCCTCGGCGAGCACCGCGTCCACGCCCAGCCCGAAGACCGGGCGGGAGGCGGCGCGGGCGGAGGGACGGTGCTCGGCGAGGTCGGACATGCGAAACCCGGGCCGAGGCTACCATCCCTCCGCGAGCCGCCGGCCCGGGGCCGGGCACCGGGGGTTGAGACAACCGGCGTGAGTCGCGTGAGTCGAGGTTCTACAAGGACTCACGCGTCGCATG
>WGAH01000820.1 GCA_015489145.1 Deltaproteobacteria bacterium | reverse complement strand
GAAAGAGGGGGCGCTGGCGCACCGGAGGAAAACCCGCGTCGGTCCTGACGAGCCAGACGTTCTCCGTCGCGATCCGGGGAGAGGCATCGACCTCGATGGCGAGTTCGTAGCGAACGCGGCGGTAGCGGTGGTCGTCGCCGGGGAGCAGGTGTCCGGGAATCTCGAATTCGACGGCCAGCTCGTAGAGATGGCCCGAGCGCAGCCAGGTGAGTTGTCGGGGATCGGAGGCGCGGACGGGAATGCCCAGCCGGACATCACCCCGCACCGCCGTGTCGAGGTCGGTTCTGGACAGGTCCCCGAGGAAGGCCACGACGTCGAGAAAGGTGGATTTCCCGCTGGCGTTCGGACCGACCAGGATCTGGAAGGGGGCGAGGTGCTGGTCGACGTAGCGCAGGCTTCGGTAGCCCAGCGCTTGAATCCTGGAGATACCGATCGAGGGGTGGGTGGGCGGCGACATCGCGGTCACACCGACTGGCAGCGTGTCGACCCGGTGGTCGAGGCTGGTCCGAGGCTGGGGAGGGGAGGGACACTATCACCCCGGCTGGGCAGCCTCTCGCACGCTCGGGGCCGACCCGAACGGGCAAGTGGGGCTGGCGAGGCGGGAGAGCACCCGGAACGACATCTTTCCGCACGGGCCGGGGGCACCGTCCCGCCTACCGCGTCGCCCCCTCGGGCAGGGAGGCGGTGCGGCGGGTCCAGGCGATGCGGACGGTGGCGGCGGTGCCCGGGGGCGCGTCCTCGGCCGGGGCCGCGACGTCCCAGCTCAGGCCGACCTGCGGGACGGCGACGCCGCCGAAGGGCAGGTGGGGGTTGAGCCAGCGCGCCGGGTCCTCGTCCGAGAAGTGGCTGAACGCCGGGTGATCGTGCCTCTCGATGTCGGTGATCGCGCCGTCCTCGACCGATTGGACCACCAGGCCGTCCGCGAAGGGCTCGACGGCGAAGGGGGCGTCGAAGGTGTGGAGGTAGCGCAGGCTGCGGTCGCGCAGGCGCCAGGTGATCGCGCCGTCGCGCTTGCGGAAGTCGACCAGCTCGCCGACCTTTCGCCAGGGCTCGCGGGCCTCGCCGGGCAGCAGGTCGATGTACTCGTAGACGTACTTGCCCTTCTTGCCGTCGATGTCGAGGGACTCCACCGGCGGGGGGCCGTCGCCGCAGGCCTCCTTCAGCGCGGCGCGCTCGAGGTCGGCGGGCCAGTAGGGCGGGTTGCGGACGAAGCAGAGGGTGTGGACGAAGCTGTCGTGCAGCGCCTCCTGCACCGCCGCCTCGCCGCCGTCCTCGTCCTTCAGCTCGTAGCGGGTGTCGAACTTCGCCGGGTCGCCCTCGTACCAGCGGCGCACCGCCGGCAGGCTGATCTCGTTGGGGTTGCTGTCGACGACGAGGAGGTAGCCGTGGCCGGGCCCGTTGAGCGCCGGGTCGTTCTCGGACCAGGCGTAGGCGCCGTCGAAGTACCAGGCCACCACCCCCGGGCGGGGCCGCATGCGGACGAGCTCCATGCGCCCGGCGTCGGGGTTCCAGATGAAGCTGGCGGTGGGTTCGGCCAGGGCGGCGTCGTAGCTGTCGGGATCGGCGTAGGGGTCGCGGACCTCGAGCACGTAGTAGTGCGGCACCAGGACCGTGTGGTGGCCGGGGCTGCGGCTGAAGCCGTCGAGGGTCCAGCCCTCGGGCACCGCGCCGTCGGCCCATCCGGCGTCGTCCTCGAAGGTCTGCACCGCGCCGCCGGGCACCTTCACGTTGTCGACGAGCAGGCCGTCCTCGACGGCCGCCCCGTCGGTGAAGTAGCGCCAGCGCACGGCGATGTCCCGGCCGCGCCACTTCGACAGGTCGAAGGCGACGTGGACCCAGGCGCCGTCCTCGCAGGGGCTCTTCTCGGCGCCGGCGCGGTCCTCGCCGTGGGCGATCTCGGCGGTGGGGTCGCAGGCGGGGTTGCTCTCGTCCTTGCCGTCGCCGTCGAGGTCGCCGGACAGGCCGGTGAAGCCGGGCAGGGTGTTCGGCCCGTCGTGGCCGTGCTTCGCCGGCATCATGCGGGGGTCGGTGGGCTTCTGGCGGGTCCAGGTGCGGCCGCCGTCGTCGCTCACCTCGAAGTAGGCGAAGTCCCAGCCGCCCTCGATCTCCCACCAGGCGTCGAACTCGAGCAGGGCCTCGCCCTCGTCGGGGACGTGCAGGGCGAGGGTGGCCTTGCGGTCGAGGTCGTTGCCCTGGCCGCTGTAGAGCGCGAAGCTCCCCGAGGACTCCGGCAGCTTCACGAGGTCGATCTCGCGCTTCTTCGGCGGCAGCACGATCATCGCCGCGTGGGCCGCGCCCGGCGTGGGGTCGTCGAGGCGGGCGAGGTTCACCGTGACCTGGGCGTCGCCGCCGTAGCTCGGCGGCAGCACGACCTCGGGCTTCAGCCAGCCGAGCTGGATGCGCGACCAGGCGCTCATGTTCTGGGGGGAGGGGTCGGCGGTGCCGCTCATCACCTCCCACAGGCCGGTGGAGTTGCTGGAGGTGCGCGCGTAGATGTCGGGCAGGCCGAGCGAGTGCCCCGTCTCGTGGATGAAGGTGGACTGCTCGGTGTACTCGCACTGCATGTTGTAGTTGCGGACCCACAGGTCGTCGTGCAGGGGCACGCCGCCGTTCGGGTTCTTCTCGCCGTCGGCGAGGGTGGGGCCCTCGCCCTCGCGCATGCGGACCTCGTCGCGGTGGGGCCAGATGCGGTCGGCGCAGGCGAGCTGCTCGGGGCTGAGGTCGTCGAGGGCCTCCTCGCCCACGTTGGGGTTGAGGGCCTCGTCGAGCTTGCGGAGGGACTGGCAGGAGTGCTGCCCGCCGCCGGCGTAGACGATGATCAGGTGGTCGAGGTAGCCGTCGGGCTCGTCGGTCACGCCGTCGTGGTCGAAGTCCTTGTTGTCCCAGCGGTCGAACTCGCTCCACTCGAGGTCGGGCTGGGCGGCCACCGCCGCGCGCAGGGCGTCCTCGACGAGGCCGTCGGGATCGCGGTCGTTGCGCCAGGTGCCCCCTTCGGGGCGCGTCGGACGCCCGTAGGCGCTGAGCGGCTTGTCCAGGCGCACGGGCGGAAGCACGATCCCGTCGAGGTGGTACTTCCCGTCGCTCTGCGTCGCGTAGTAGTGGCTCAGCGTGTTCTTGCGCTCGTAGTTCGAGTCGAACAGGAGCTTCTGGTAGTAGGCGGCGAGCTTGACGTCCTGCTCCGGGTCGCCGGCGAAGCGGTCGAAGCCGGTGTCGCTGAACTCGACGAGGACGACCAGCGCCTTGTGGGGCGCGCCCTCGGGGGCGGACAGGGCCGGCACGTGGTCCCAGCGGAGCACCGGGTTGCCGAGCCTGTCGAAGCGCAGGGCGGCGAGGTCCTCGACCATCTGCCGGTCGGGGCTCGGAGCCGGGGCGGCGGCGGCGGGCTCGCCGGGCTTGGGCGAGCAGGCGAGGGGAAGCAGGGCGAGCAGGCTGAGCATGGGTCCTCCGCGGGAGGCGCAGCCTAACCGGGTCGCGGGCCTTCGCGGCGGGCCGCGGGCGGATCGCCGCCGGGCCGGCGCGGGGGGCGGCCGGCGTCATGGGGCCGGGATCATCGAGGCGTAACGGCCGCTCACGCGAGATCGCGGAAGCTCAGAGGTCGGTGGGCGGAACGGTGT
>WGAH01000819.1 GCA_015489145.1 Deltaproteobacteria bacterium | reverse complement strand
GCCGGGGAGGCGCCCGCGCGGTCCTGCGGGTGCGCGGTTCCGGCGGGAGGAACGGCGCCCTGGCTGGTGCTCGGAGGGGTGCTCGGGCTGGCGGGCCTCCGGCGTCGGCACCCCCGCCTCGGCTGACCGCCCGCAGGGGAATTCGTCGAAAAGCTTGTGGGAGACGGCCACCGGGCCGTTGCCCGTGGTACGATGAAGCCGTCTCCACACGGAATCCCCTCGGCCGGTTTCCCCAACCGGCAAGCGCGGCGCCCCCTCCCTTGTCCTCGCCCCTCTTGGTCCTCGACCGTCCCCCGACGCCTGCGATGTCGGAAGCCACCGCCTCCGGCTCGGTGATCGCGCGTGCCGTCTCCGCGGCGGCGCGGCGCATGGCCGCGTCCGCCTCGGCCGGGCGGGTCGACGGCGAGCTGCTGGAGCTGTCCGCCGACCCGGCGCTGGCGATCCGCCTGCCGGACCGGGCCATCCTCCACGCCAACGCGGCGCTGGCGCGCTTCCTCGACCTCGAGCCGGGAATCCTCGCCGGCGCCGCGGCCGCCGACCTCGCGGAGCTGGTCCACCCCGAGGACCTCGACCGCGCCCTGGCCATGCTGCGCCTGCTCCTCCGCGAGGGCGACGGGAGCGCCGTCCAGCTCGCCTGCCGGGTGCGGACCCACGGCGGTCCCTGGCTGCCCGCGCGCCTCGCCTTCGCGGTGGCGCCCCTGCCCGGCGGCGACGGCCCGGCGCGCCACCTGGTCGTGGCGATGGCCCGCGCCTCCTCCGAGGCGGGGCCGGCCGGCGTCGACCGGCCGGACGGCACCTGGGTCCTCGGCCCCGAGGGGCTCCAGGGGGATGCCCGCTGGGCCGCCCTCTGCGGCGAACCCGCGCCGCGCGACCTCGACGACTGGTGCGCGCGGCTCGCCCCGGCCGGGGCGCGGGCCCTGCGCGGCCGGGTGGTCTCGGTGCTGCACGGGCTCGCCGAGTCGATGTCCGTCGACGTCGAGATCGCGGGCGGGCGGCGCCTCCGCGTGTGGGCCCGGGAGGCCGGGGAGGGGCGGGTGGTCGGCTCGGTGCTGCCCCTCGACGGCGCCGGCGAGGCGGCGGGCTGGGCCCGGTCCCTCGTCGAGGAGCTGGGCGAGGGCGTGGCCCTCGTTCGCGAGGGGACGATCACCTGGGCCAGCCGCCGCCTGGCCGCCCTCCTCGGCGACTCCCTCGCCGGCAGCGCGGTCCTGGAGTGGGTCCACCCGGGCGACATGACGGCCCTGGCCGACCTGCTTCGCGAGGGCCGCGGGCGGGCCTCCGTGCGGCTGCTCCCCGGCGAGGGCGATGCGCTGGTGGTCGAGGTCGAGGGGATCCCGGTGACCCACGCCGGCGAGCCGGCCCTGGCGCTGGTGGCGCGGCGGCCGGCGGGCGCCGGCGAGGTGGGCGAGCTCATCGCCGAGCGGCGGCGCATCCTCGGGCCGCTTCTCGCCGGCCTGGCCCACGAGATCAACAACCCGCTGGCCTACCTCGTGCTGAGCCTCGACTCGCTGGAGGAGGACCTCGCCCTGCTGGGGCGGGCGGTGGAGGCGCTGGCCGAGGTCGAGGGCCTGCCGGGGCCGGCCGCCGAGGTGCTCGAGCGGTGGCGGGGGGCGGCCTTCGGCGAGTGCCTGCGCGACGCCCGCGACGGCGCCCGGCGCATCGAGGAGATGGTGGCCGAGCTGCGGGCGGTGTCCACCAGCGGGGCCGGCGAGGGCGTCGACCTGGGCCGCCTCGTGGCGGTGGTGACCCGCCTCGTGCAGCCGCGCATCCGCTACGAGGCGCCCGCCGGGAGCGGCGGACCGCGGGTGGCCGGGCCGCCGGGGCGCATCGGCGAGCTGGTCCTCGCCCTGGCGCTGCTCGCCGCGGGCCCGGACGAGGCGCCGGCCCGCCTCGCCGTCGACGAGGCCGAGGGCCGCGCCCGGCTGCGCGTGCGCGGGGGGGCGGCCGGCGCGCCCCGCCGCCGCGAGCTGGACGCCTGCCGCGTCCTCGCCGAGGAGCTCGGGGGCGAGCTGGTCGAGGGCGACGGCCCCGGCGGCTGGTGGGTCGAGGCGCGCCTCCCGGTCGCGGCGGCTTCCGCCTGCGAGGACGCGCCGACGGTGACCGCCGGCCCGGACCTTCGCGTGCTTCTCGTCGACGACGAGCCCGTCTTCCGGCGGCGCCTGGCCGCCGCCCTCGGCGCGGGTTTTTCGGTCGTGCAGGCGGGCTCCGGCGACGAGGCGCGGGAGCGCCTGGCCGGGGGAGAGCCCTTCGACCTGGTCGTCACCGACCTCGTGATGCCCGGCCTTTCGGGAGAGGACCTCGTGGCCTGGGTCGAGGCCCGGCGCCCGGAGCTGCTGCCGCGGACGGTGGTGGTGAGCGGGGGCGCCTCGGCCGAGCTGGAGCGCCGCCTGCGCGCCGACCTCGGCGTTCCCGTGATGCGGAAGCCCGTCGATGTCGCCGCCCTGCGCGACCTCCTCTGCCGGCTCGGCGGGCGGGCCTCCGCCGAGCGTCGCGCGGCCCCGCGCGTGCGGCGGCCCCGCCTGGCGGCGCGCCTGAGCAGCGGCGACCTCATCGAGTTCGCGGATGTCGTCGACGTGTCGACCCGCGGCATCCGCCTCGCGCCCCTGGTGACCGACCCCGAGGCGCGACGGGTCGGCCGGGCGCGCCTCGGCCTGCTGATGCCCGGACGCCGGGAAGCATTCGAGGTGGACGCCGAGCTGGTGCGCCTCGCCGAGGACGGCGGGCCGTGCTTCCGGCTGCGCTGGCCCGACGAGGACGCCCGGCTTCGCCTTGCCCGCTGGCTGGACCTGGAGGAGACGTGAACGCGCGACCGCTGGATGATTCGGGGCCGGCCGAGGGGGCGCCGGGGCTCGTCGAGTCCCTGCCCGACGGCGTGATCGAGGTGCAGGACGGGCGGCTGGCCGCCGCCAACCGGGCCTTCCTCGGCATGGTCGGGGCGCCGGGCCGGGAGGACGTGGTCGGCCGCGAGCTGGCCGCGCTGTTCGAGCTGGCGCCGGGCAGCGCCGGCGGCGGCGGGCGGGGGCGGCTCCGGCGCCTCGACGGCGACGACCCGGTCCCGGTGGAGCTCACCCCCCTGGGCGAGACCCGCCCGGGACGGGGCCGGTGGCTGGTGCGCGACCGCCGCGAGGTGGAGCGCATGGCCGACGAGCTCGCCCGCGCCGGGCGCCTGGCGCAGCTCGGCCTGCTGGTGGCCGGCATCGCCCACGAGATCAACAACCCCCTCGCCTACGTGGGCGTCGGCGTCGAGATGCTCCGCGACGGCCTCCTGCCGCTGCTCGCCGGGGTCGAGGCGGTGCTGGGCGCCCCGGAGGCCGACGCCCGGCCGGCCCTCGCCGACCTTCGCCGGGTGGCGGCGGTGATCGAGGAGCTGGGCGGGGTGGAGGCGGTGGCCGAGACCCTGGAGGACGTGGCCTCGGGGGTCGAGCAGGTCAAGGCCATCGTCGCCGACCTTCGCACGGTGTCGAGGGTCGAGGCCCGGGGCGCCGAGGGCGACGTCCACGCCGCGGTGCGCTCGGCGCTCAACGTCGCCCGCAGCCAGATCCGCCACGTCGTCACCCTCGAGGAGGACCTCGCCGAGGTGCCGGCGGTGGCCTGCGACGAGGGGCGGGTGGCCCAGGTCGTGCTCAACCTGGTGATGAACGCCGCCGACGCCCTGGGTTCGGTCGAGCGCGAGGCCCCGACGGTGCGGGTGGAGGTCCTGCCGGAGGCGGGCGGGGCGCTGGTGCGGGTGAGCGACAACGGGCCCGGCATCGACGCCGCCGTGGCCGCCCACATCTTCGACCCCTTCTACACCACCAAGGAGCCCGGCCGGGGCACGGGCCTCGGCCTGCCGCTGACCCGGCACATCGTCGAGAGCGCCGGCGGGCGGCTGCGCTACCGCACCCGGCCCGGGCGGGGCACCACCTTCGAGGCGTGGTTCCCGGCGGTGGCCGGCGGGGTGGTGGCCCGCGAGGAGCCCGAGACCCTCACCACGCTCACGCCGATGCGCCGCGCGGCGCGGGTGCTGGTCGTCGACGACGAGCCGGCCTTCTGCCGGCAGGTGGCGCGGCTGCTCCGGGGGCAGTTCGAGGTCGAGACGGCGCACTCCGCCGGCGAGGCCATCGCCCGCCTCGAGTCCGGGCCGGACTTCGACCTCGTGCTCAGCGACCTGATGATGGAGGGCGGCAGCGGCGCCGACCTCTACCGCTGGATCGAGGGGCACCGCCCGGCCCTGGCCGACCGGGTGGTGTTCGTCACCGGCGGCGCCGTGCGCGGGCCGGAGCGCCGCTTCGTGGAGGGGGTCCGCAACGTCGTGCTCGAAAAACCCGTGCAGAGCGCCGAGCTGGTCCGCCTGTTCCGGCGCCTGATGCGGCGTCCCCGCAGGCGTCTCCGCTCCCGCGTCCGGGAGCGCCGCGCCGGTCCGCGGGTGCCGGGCATCGAGCTCGAGGCCCGCCTGGCGGGCGGCGCGGTGGAGGGGCCCGCGCGGGTGGTGGACTTCTCCGTGTCGGGCGTGCGCCTCACCGGCCTGCCCGAGGGGGACTGGACGACGGCGGCCGACCTGGGCCTGAGCCTGCGCCACCGCCGCCTGTCCGGCACCGTCCGGGCCGAGCTGCGCTTCGTCCGCTCGGCGGTGGGCGCGAGCAGCCTGGAACCCTGCTTCCGCTGGGAGCCCACCGACCCCGCCAGCCGCCGCACCCTGCGCCGCTGGGTCCGCCTGTCCGGCCAGACCTGATCGCGCGGGAGGGGAGCGCCCCGGGAGCGCCGGCCCCCGGCGGGGAAGGCCAGGGCGGAGTCCGGCGGCGACCACCGTGCGGGCGCGGCGTTTCAGGGG
>WGAH01000818.1 GCA_015489145.1 Deltaproteobacteria bacterium | reverse complement strand
CCCGGAGGCCGCGCCGCCGGAACCGCCCGTCCTTCCCCTCGCCCTCGGCGTGGACGCCGTGCCGCCCGCCGGCGCGGGTTGCGGGCAGGGGGCGGCGCTG
Source organism: Deltaproteobacteria bacterium (assembly GCA_015489145.1). Classification (GTDB taxonomy): domain Bacteria; phylum Myxococcota_A; class UBA796; order UBA796; family UBA2385; genus S143-5. Next base: position 4,629 of record WGAH01000818.1, on the reverse strand, counting down.
CCGTCGAAGCGCAGCTCCGCAAGCGGGGGCTCCGGGTCGCCGGCGCGCCGCCGGGCGTAGCGCAGGGTGGCCGTGCCCCGGGCGCAGGGGTCGGCCAGCTCGAGGCGGTCGGGCACCCCGGCGGCGGCCTCCCGGGCGGCCAGGGCCCGGGCCGCGGCGAGGAGCACGGCCTCCGTCGCGCCGGGATCGCCCCGGTCCTCGGCGACCAGCTCCGGCAGGCCGAGGCGCCGCAGACCCCGGGTGACCGCGCGCCCCTCCGCCGGCCGGTCCACCCCCACCGCCGGGCTCGGGTCGGGCGGATCCCCCTCCAGCGGGGCGAGCCGCGCCAGGAAGCTCGCCCCGTCGGCCACCACCCCGGCGGCCGGGTCCTCGATCCACGCCCCGGCGCCGGCGAGCGCCCGGCTCACCTCCAGCATCCGGGGCACGGCCTCCTCGCGGGGCACGGCCCAGCGCACCACCACGAGCTGCGCCGCGGCCTCGAGGCCGGCGGTGTCGCCGAGCCGCCGCCCGGCGGGCTCGCCCCAGGCGTCGGCCCCGTGGCGCTCGACGGTGTAGACCGGCCGCCGCGCCTCGGCGGGAAGGCGCTTGCGCGGCTTGAAGCCGTCGAGCACCACCGGGCCGCAGGCGCCGGCGCACCAGGCGCGCAGCTCGCCCCGGGCGTCGGTGGGGGCCGCCGGGGGCGCCGCCCGGGCGGCGCCGAGGTTGAACAGGAGCACCGCGGGGGCTACGGAGCCCGGCCCCCCGCGCCGTCGCCGGCGCGGCCCCCACCCGGAGGGATGCATGTTCCGCGAGCTGCCGCGATTCGTCGACCTCGAGGAGGAGGTCCTGGAGTTCTGGGCTGATCGGCGCATCTTCGAACGAAGCCTCGAGGCGAGCCGCGGCCGGCCCGCCTTCGTGTTCTACGAGGGCCCGCCCACCGCGAACGGGACCCCGCACAACGGGCACGTACTGACCCGGGTGATCAAGGATCTCTTCCCACGATACAAGACGATGCGCGGCTACCACGTCGAGCGCAAGGCCGGCTGGGACACCCACGGGCTGCCCGTCGAGATCGAGGTCGAAAAGGAGCTCGGCATGCGCGGCCGCGGCCGGGGCGACTCGCATGCCGCCGTCGAGGCCTACGGGCTCGATCGCTTCTCCGAGCGCTGCATCGAGAGCGTCTTCCGCTACACGACCGAGTGGGAGCAGCTCACCCGGCGCATCGGCTTCTGGGTCGACCTGTCGGACGCCTACGTCACCTACCACAGCGACTACGTGCAGAGCGTCTGGTGGGCGCTGTCCGAGCTGTTCCGCAAGGGCCTGCTCTACCAGGGCCTCAAGGTCGTGTGGTGGTGGCCCGAGGGCGGCACGGCGCTGTCGGCCGGCGAGGTCGGCGAGGGCTACCGCGACGTGGACGACCCGAGCGTCACCGTGCGCTTCCGGGTGGTCGGCCAGCCCGGGGTGAGCCTGCTCGCCTGGACGACGACCCCCTGGACCCTGCCGAGCAACGTCGCCCTCGCCGTCGGCCCCGACATCGACTACGCCTGGGTGCGCCTGAAGGGCGAGGACGGGAGCGAGGAGACGGTGATCGCCGCCGCCGCCCTGGCTCCCGAGGGCGAGGTGATCCGCACGGTCAAGGGCCGCGACCTCGTCGGCCTGCGCTACGAGCCCCTCTACCGCTTCGGCGCCGCCGCCGGCGACCCGCCGGGCGAGGGCCGGTTCTGGGAGGTCGTCGCCGCCGACCACGTCAGCCTCGACGCCGGCACCGGCATCGTGCACACCGCGCCGGCCTACGGCGAGGACGACTTCGCGCTGCGCCAGGCCCGGGGCCTCGGCATCCTGCAGTTCGTGGGGCCCGACGGCCGCTTCGGCGAGGATTCCCCCGAGTGGTTGCGGGGCCTGCACTTCAAGGCCGCCGACAAGCCCATCCTTCGCGACCTGCGCGAGCGCGGGCTCCTCTTCCACGCCGGCACCGTGCGCCACAGCTACCCCTTCTCGCCGCGCTCCAAGGACGACCCCCTCATGCAGCTCGCGCGGCCGGGCTGGTTCATCCGCACCAGCGCCCACAAGGACGAGGCGCTGGCCAACAACGACCGCGTGAACTGGCTGCCCGAGCACATCAAGGAGGGCCGCTTCGGCGACTTCCTCCGCAACAACGTCGACTGGGCCCTCTCGCGCGAGCGCTTCTGGGGCACCCCGCTGCCGATCTGGCAGTGCCCCGCGTGCGGCGAGCAGGTCTGCTTCGACGGCCTGGCGAGCCTGGAGGCGGCCGGCGCGAAGGGGCTGGCCGAGGACGTGGACGAGCACCTGCGCGTCCACCGGCCCTGGATCGACCGGGTCACGGTGCCCTGCCGCGCCTGCGGCGCCGAGATGCGGCGCGTGCCCGAGGTGATCGACTGCTGGTTCGACTCCGGCTGCATGCCCTTCGCCCAGTTCGGCTTCCCGCACAAGGGCCGCGAGGCCTTCGCCCGCGCCTTCCCCGCCGACTTCATCAGCGAGGCCGTCGACCAGACCCGCGGGTGGTTCTACTCGCTGCTGATGATCAGCACGCTGATCTTCGACGACGAGACCTGCCGGGCCCACGGCCTCGAGCCCCGGGGCTACCCGCGCCCCTACCGCAACTGCCTGGTGCTCGGCCACGTCTGCGACATGGACGGCAAGAAGGAGTCCAAGTCCACCGGCAACTACACGAGCCCCAACCTCGTGCTGCGCGGGCGCATGAAGATGGCCGTCGTGCCCGACCCGGCGCTGGAGCGCGGGCAGGTGGGCATGGTCGAGGCGGCGGTGCGGAGCATCGGGCTCGGCCGGGGGGAGCGCCTGCGGGTGAGCCGCGACGAGGACGGCGGTCCCGAGAGCATGGAGGTCACCCTTCTCGCCGGGCCCTCCCGGGGCAAGGAGACCATCGCCATGCACCCGGACGACATGGCGGCCCTGGGCATCGAGGGCGCCTGCTGGCTGCACGCCCCCTTCGAGCCCCCCGGGGCCGACGCCTTCCGGTGGCTGTTCTACGCCTCCAACCCGCCGTGGACGAACACGCGGCTGAGCCTGCGGGCGATTCGCGAGGGCCAGCGCGAGTTCCACCTGCGCCTGGCGAACGTCTACCAGTTCTTCAGTATCTACGCGAACATCAACGGCTTCGACCCGGCGACCGCCGCCGAGCCGGCCGAGCTGCACGTCCTCGACCGGTGGATTCTCGGCGAGACGCGGGCGCTCGTCGAGACGGTGAGCGAGTGGCTCGACCGCTACCGGGTCTACGAGGCCGCCCGGGCGATCGCCGCCCACGTCGAGTCCCTCAGCAACTGGTACGTGCGCCGCTCGCGGGCGCGCTTCTGGGGCCAGGGGGCCGACACCGAGGCCGCCCTGTGGACGCTGTACCGGGTGCTCGGGGTGCTCACGCGCACCATCGCCCCCTTCGTGCCCTTCCTCGCCGAGGGCCTGCACCAGCGCCTCGGCCTGCCCGGCGAGAGCGTCCACCTCGCGAGCTGGCCCCTCGACGAGGTGCGGGCCTGGGATCGCTCGCCGGAGCTCGCCGAGGACATGGCGCTCGTGCGCGAGATCGCCAGCCTGGGTCTCAGCGCCCGGGCCCGGGTGGGCGTGAAGGTGCGCCAGCCGCTCGCGGCGGTGGAGGTGATCCTCGCGAAGCCCGAGCGCGCCGGGCGCCTGGCGCCCCTGGTGCCGCTGATCGTCGAGGAGCTCAACGTCCGCGAGGTCCACTTCACCCAGGAGGCCGAGCGCTTCGTCGAGTTCCGGGTCAAGCCCAACTACCCGCGCCTCGGCAAGCGCCTGGGCAAGCAGATGAAGGCCTGCGCCGCCGCGCTGGCCCGGGCGGACGCCGCCGAGGTGCGCCGCGGCGTGCTCGGCGACGGCTGGGTGGTCGAGCTTCCCGACGGTCCCCTGCGGCTCACGGAGGAGGACGTCGTCGTCGAGGTGCGCCCCCGCGAGCACTTCGAGGCCGCCGGCTCCGCCGACGCGGTGGTCGCCCTGCACGCGGAGCTCACCCCCGACCTCGTCGAGGAGGGCCTGGCCCGCGAGATCATCAACCGCGTCCAGGGGCGCCGCAAGGAGCTCGACCTCGGCTACACCGACCGCATTCGGGTGGTCCTCGCCGGCGACGGGGCGGTGGCGAAGGCGGCGGGGCGCTTCCGCGATCGCATCGCCGGCGAGGTGCTGGCGACGGCGATGGAGATCGTCGAGGACACCGAAGCGCCCGACGATCTCGACGGCCACCCCTTCCGCCTCGACGTGACCCGGGCCTGAAGCGGTGCCGGCTCCCGCGCCGCCCAACCTCCCGCCGGACGTGATCCGGATCCTGTCCTTTCACGGGCCGGTGGAGGTGGTGGCGGGGGAGGGGAGCGCCCGGGACCGGGCCGCCGTCGCCCCCTTCGAGCACGCCTGCGTGCTCCTGCTCCGCCGGGGCAGCCCGGTGGAGGCGGCGCTGCTGGCGAACCCGGCCGCCGAGGTCCACGCCCGCGACCCGGAGGGGCGCTACAGCCTGCGCATGGTGGGGCGCGCCCACGCCGGCCTGCCGCTGCCCCGGCACCCGGACCGGGCCCACCTCGAGCCCTGGGCGCCGGAGGGAGCCGCCCTGGCGACGCTGCTGGCGGTGCCCTTCGTGCCGGAGCGCATCGAGCTGAGCCGCGACGAGGACGG
>WGAH01000817.1 GCA_015489145.1 Deltaproteobacteria bacterium | reverse complement strand
GTCGCGGCCGCTCTCCTTGGCGCGGTAGAGCGCCTGGTCGGCCATGCGGACGAGGCTCTCGGGGTCGCCGGACCAGGGGTGGGTGACGGTGGCCACGCCGATGGACAGGGTGACCCGAAGGTGGTGCTCCCCGTCCGTGAAGTCGGTCTCGCGCACGTTCTCGAGGAGCCGGCGACAGGCCACCATCGCGCCGTCGTGGTCGGTCTCGGGCATGAGCAGCGCGAATTCCTCGCCGCCCACCCGCGCGAGCAGGTCGACGTTGCGGACGGTGTGCAGGCCCACCTCGGCGAGGCGCTTCAGCACGAGGTCGCCCATCGGGTGACCGTAGCCGTCGTTGATCTTCTTGAAGAAGTCCACGTCGAGCATCGCCAGGCTGAGCGCGCGGCCGTAGCGGGTGAAGCGCTCCATCTCGAAGGCGAGCTGCCGCTCGAAGTAGCGGCGGTTGTAGAGGCCGGTCAGCTCGTCCACCACGGTCAGCTCGCTGAGCAGCATCGTCTGCTCGCGCAGGCGCCGGCGCGTCTCCTCCAGCTCCGAGGAGCGGCGGGAGATCTCGCTGATCTCCGTCGCGAAGCCGATCACGCCCACCGCCCAGTCCAGCAGGATCTCCATCGCCGTGAGGCGGTCGGAGTCCATCATGATGCCGACCTCGGGGTGCTCGACCAGCGCGCCGCCGCGGGTGAGGGGCAGGACGAGGCGGGCGCCGTGGTCGAGCAGGACCGGCCGGGCGTTGCCCTCCCAGTCGGTGATCGTCAGGGCGGTGGGGCCGTCGGTGACCAGCTCGGCGCCGGGGGCCAGCTCCACGCCCTCGGCGTCCGCCGCCTCCTCGCCCAGCAGGCCCACCAGCTCGTCGACGCCGACGAGCATGACGGTCTTCTCGGCGCCGGCGAGGCGGCTGATCGTCTGGAGGCACTCGGTGACGATCTCGTCGGGCCCCGACTCGCCGCCGACGGCGCGGCTCACCCGCCGCAGCACGGGCAGGGCATCCCTCAGGTCGCGCCACAGGGGCTCGACCAGCCCGTCCCGTGCGGACTCGGCGGCTCCGGTCTTCGCCCCGCGGTTCAGGCCGCGCCGGGGGCGGAAGGCTGCTCCACGACTGTTCATCGGCGATCGGGACATCGGAACGAGGGCGCTCCCGCTGAACCGATCGCGTGAAGATGCTTCGCGCCCGGGCGTTCATCCCCGCGTTTTCGCGGACCGGGCGGTGGGGGCCCTCAGCCGCAGCTCGTCGCCACCTGGTAGGCGACCTCCACCGAGGCCCCCAGCGCCGGCACGGCGTCGGCGTCGAAGACCACCGCGTTGGCGCCCGCGTCGTAGCTCCAGCCGGTCGCCGGCGAGCCGTTCACGGTCACCTCGATGGTGTCCGGGTCCGGGTCGTCGGCGAGCGGGAAGGTGTCCTGGAGCGCCGCCACCACGATGGCGTCGGCGAGCGCCGTGAAGTTCGCCTCCCAGTCGTCGCAGATGCTCAGGAAGGCGCCGCCCGTGTCCGCCGTGGCCTCGTAGACCCCGGAATAGCGCTCGGCGTAGGCGCAGCCGGTGGGCGGCGGGCCCCCGATGGCGTGGAAGCGCACCGTGGGGTTGATCGCCTGGAAGTCGCTCACGTAGGTGGACCAGCTCGACGCCTCGGCGTCGGCCTCGTCGCTGATGCCCACCAGGTTGAGGTCGCGGCTCGCGTCGAACAGGCCCTCGTTGCACTGGCCGCTTCCCGAGCGGCCGTAGGCGGCCTCCCAGGTGGTGAAGGCGCTCTCGCGATCCGAGGAACCGCCCCCGAAGCCGTCCGAGTCGAAGATGTCCCCGAGGATGTCGGCGAGGTCCTCGGTGCTGATCGAGGTGTCGAACCACGGCGGGTTGGAGACCACCGCGCAGCGCTCGCCGAACAGCACCGCCGAGATGTGGGCGTCGATGCCCGCGGCGTTCAGATCGCTGACGAAGCTCGGGAAGGCGGCCACCATCCCGTCGAGGTCGTCCCACATCGACCCGCTGGTGTCGACGGCGAAGATCACCTCGGTGTCGTCGACGATGGCCTGGGTGAAGGTGTCGAGCACGGTCCCGGCGACGGCGCCGGTCCCGGCGAGGTCCACCGACACCTCCGGCGCGTCGGGGTCGTCGCTGGTCACGACCACCATGCCGGTGACCTCGCCGCCGCTGGTCGGCGCGAAGGCGACGGTGGCCTCCACCGTCTCGCCGGGAGCGAGGGTCCACGGCCCGCTCGTCGGGACGGTGAGGTCGAAGGCGCCGTCGCCGCCGAGGGCGATGGCATCCACGGAAAGTTCGGCGTCGCCGACGTTCTCGACCCCGATCACCTCCGTGGCCTCGCAGCCGACGGCCACGTCGCCGAAGTCGATGCTGGTCGGCGCCACCGCGATCCGGGGGGCCGGCGCCCCGGTGTCGGCTCCGCCGTCGCCCGCCGCGCCGCCGTCCCCCCCGGTGTCGTCGCCGGAGGTGCCCGTGTCGGTGGGGACGGTGCCCTCGTTCTTCGGGTCGACGGGAATGCGGCCGAAGCAGCCGGCGGCGACGAGGGCGAGCAGGGGTGGGCGGAGGCCTCGGAACATGGGGATCTCCTCACGAGCACGGCACTCGAGCGGGGGCTCGGGCCTGACAGCACCTTGACATGCGCCATCGCCACCGGCAACGCCGGCGGGGCCAGGGGCCGCCCGTCGGGCTACGCTGGAGGGTCCGCCGGAGATCCGATGCGCGTCCTCCTCGTCAACCCCGCCATGAACATGCGGAAGCTCGGCCGCTTCGCCGGGCTGCTCGAGCCGATGCCCTGCATCGGGCTCGCCTACATCGCCGCCGCCCTCGAAGCCCACGGCGACACCGTGCGGGTGGTGGACATGTTCGCCGCGCACCTGAGCGGCGACGAGGTGCTGGACCGCGTCGAGCGCTTCCGCCCCGACCTGGTGGGCATGACGGTGCTCACCCCCTCCGCGGCGGTGTGCAGCGCCCTGAGCCGGGCGATCCGGGCGCGCATGCCCGAGGTCCGCATCGCCTGGGGCGCGATTCACGCCGACCTCTTCGCCCGCGAGATCGTCGCCTCCGGGGATGCGGACTACTGCATCCACGGCGACGGCGAGGCGACGATCACGGAGCTGGTCGAGGCCATCGAGGCCGGCGAGACCGACCTCTCCGGCATCCTCGGCCTCACCTGGGCCGGTCCCGACGGCCCCGTCACCAACCCGCCGCGCCCGCTGCTGCAGGACCTCGACACCCTGCCCTACCCGGCCTGGCACCTGTTCCCGATCCACCGCTACGGGCTGCTGCCCTTCGCCGACTTCGCCCGCCCGGTGCTGACGATGACCGGGTCGCGGGGCTGCCCCTACCGCTGCGACTACTGCTCGCTCATCCACACCGGCGGAAAGGTCTACCGGCGGCGGGACCCGGTCCGCATCGCCGACGAGTACGAGTACCTCGTCGACCGCTACGGGGTGCGGCAAATCGGCTTCGTCGACCCGATCTTCCCGCTGGTGCGCCGGGACCTCGAGCCGTTCTGCCGCGAGATGATCGACCGCAAGCTCGTCGGGCGCTGCCAGTGGCTCAGCGAGACCCGCGCCGACCGCCTCGACCCGGAGACCTGCCGGCTCATGGTGGAAGGCGGCTGCCGGCGGGTGCTCATCGGCATCGAGTCCGGGGTGGACCTGCTCCTCGGCAACGTCAACAAGCGCATCACCACCGAGCGCATTCGCGAGGGGGTCGCCAACGCCCGGGCCGCCGGCCTGCAGGTGGTGGGCCTGTTCATGATCGGCATGCCCGGCGAGACTCCCGAGATGACCCGCGAGACGATCGAGTTCGCCGTGGACCTCGACCTCGACTTCGCCAAGTTCGCCATCACCGTGCCCTTCCCGGGCAGCCGCCTGTTCGCCGACCGCTGGCAGAAGACGCTGTTCCGCGACGACTGGGAGAACTACACCACCTTCAACCCCGACCCGAACGCGCTGATCTACCACCCCGAGGGCTACGACCCGGCCGAGCTGATCCGCATGCAGAGCTACGCCCACCGGCGCTTCTACCTGCGGCCGCGGCAGATCCGCCGGCAGGTCTTCGACCTCCGCACCGTGAGCCCGCGCATGCTGCTCTACGGGCTGTACGGCATGGCGATTTGAGGCGCGCCCACCTCCGGGCGGGCGGCGCCCGGAGGACCTACTCGGCGATCTCGGTGACGTCCTTCTGCTCGGCGCGGCGGTAGAGCTTGCGAAGGGCCACGAGGCCGATGGGCGAGATCAGCGCCATGCCGCCGATCCAGATCCAGACCATCCAGTGGTGCGGGTAGTTGGCCGCCACGAAGTCGGCGTGGTTGGCGTAGCCCTGGTCGGCGCCCTCGGGCAGCTCGGGGGTGTAGGCGGCGACGAGGAAGCCCGACATGGGGCCGGCGATGAGCTTGGCGGCGAAGTACGGCAGGTAGGACAGCGAGATGTAGCTGCCCTCCTTGCCCTTCGGCGCGATCTCCGCCGTGAACTGCGTCAACCGCGGCGACCAGATCGCCTCGCCGATGGTGAAGACGATGATGAAGATGACCAGCAGGATGAACAGGGGCTGCTGCTTGTCCTCGGGGACCTCCAGCCAGCGGTCGAGGATGAGCTCGCCCACCCAGGTGTCCATGAGGGGCGCGACGATGCGGGCGGGGAAGGAGGCGATGAAGACGGCGAAGGCCGAGATGAAGGTGCCGACCATCAGCATCTTGTAGCTGCTGACCTTCTTGGTGAGCACCGCGATGAAGGGCACGAGAAAGACGATGAGCAGCGGGTTGAGCACGCCGTAGATGTTGCCGATCTTGACGCCCTCGCCGAGCACCCGGATGCCGTACTTCGGCCAGGTGTAGTGGAAGTGGTAGAAGACCAGCCGCACCGGCACGAGCATCCCGAGCATCGAGATGTAGATCCAGAACGCCTTTTCGCGGAACACGGTCTTGAGGATGCGGACGGTGTCGACCGCGGCGGAGCGGGAGACGGCGAGGATCACCGCCAGCGGGCTGCCCTCGCGCTTCTCGGACTCGTGGATCACCACCCGCCCGTCGTCGAGGCGCTCCACCCCGCTCCGCATCATCAGGAACAGCGTGAGGGTGGGCAGGGTGAGCAGGAAGCTCACGCTGAAGATCACCTGGTAGGTGCTCATCTGCACGCCGAGCACCGGCACGTCGACGAGGCTGTGCTCGCCGAGGGCGCCGCGCACCCAGTCGAAGATGAGCCCGCCGAGGGCCCAGCCGACGTTGAACATCGTGTAGAGCAGCCCGAAGCCGAGGGTCGCGCCCTCCTTGGTCGTGTAGCGCTTGATGCCGACGCTCATCACGGGGCCCACCACCGCGGTTCCGAAGGCGATGGGCAGGAAGCCGAACAGGGTGACGACGACGATGTTCGTCGACAGCGGCATGACGATGCGGGCGAAGAGCAGCGCCACCGTGCCGATGACGAGGGTGCGCTTGATGCCGATGGCGTCGCAGACCGCGCCGACGAGCATCGTGAAGATCGTCACCGACATCGACCACACGCCGATGTAGGAGCCGGCCTCGACGTCGGTGAGCCCCACGTCCGCCGACAGGTACAGGATGAAGGCCATGTTGGCGGCGCCGTAGGCCCCGTACTCGATGATCTTGCCGATGTAGAGGAGCCACAGCTCGCGGGGGCTGCCGCGCAGGCCGCGGGCGTAGCTCCAGACGATGTAGGCGAAGGCGATGATCGCCGCGGCGCCGACGCCGTACAGGGCGAGGGTCAGGTTGTCCACCGGGCCACTCCTCTGCGAAGGGAGCGGCTACCGTAGCATCGCCGCCGGCGGCTGGCCCGCCCCCGGCGGGGGCACCGCGGGGAGCGTCAGCGAAGCTGCCGGGCCACCAGCGCGCCGCCCATGAGGTCCACCTCCACCTCCTCGAAGCTGGCGGCGTCGTGGCGGGCGACGACGAAAGGAATGCCCTCCACCTCGAAGCGGAGGTCGCGCGACTTGGGTCCGTCCAGGACCATCCCCAGGAAGGGGCACGCTCAGCCGAAGCCCTGGTGGGTGATGCGGACGGCCTTGCCCGGGTGTTCCCGGAGCATGGACGCGAGCACGGGGCGGGCCTCGGGGGTGACGCGGATCACGCCTGGGAGATGCCGGGAGGGGCGCCGGCGTTACGCGCCGCCGGGAGGGGCTCGTCGGCGGGCGGACGAAGGCGGCGGGAGAGGCCGACGAGGGCGCCGGCGGCCATGCCCGCCAGCAGGCCCTCGACGGGGCCGAGGACGGCGGTGGCGAGCAGGGCGACGAGGGCGACGGCGAGGTCGGCCCGGCGCTCGGCGAGCCGCCGCCAGGCGGCGGGGGAGACGAGGCCCCCGAGGGCGGTGATCACGATGGCGGCCAGGGCCGCCCGGGGCAGCAGGGCGAGGGCGGGGGCGGCGACGAGCAGGGCGGCGGCCACGCCCAGGGCGGTGAAGGCCCCGGCGAGGCGCGACCGGGCCCCGGCCCGCAGGAGCACGGCGGTGCGGGCGAAGCCTCCGGCGATCGGGATCGAGCCCGACAGGCCGCTGGCGAGGTTGGCGAGGCCGAGGGCGAGGAGCTCGCGGGTGGGACGCACCACCTCCGGGCGCTCGCGCTCGACGGCCCAGGCGATGCTGAGCGTCTCGAAGGTGCTGACGAAGGCGACGGTGAAGGCCGCCGGCAGCAGGGGTCCCCAGTCGGTCGGGGCGAGGGGGGGCCAGGCGGGCAGCGGCAGGCCACGGGGCACGGGACCGACGAGGGGCAGG
>WGAH01000816.1 GCA_015489145.1 Deltaproteobacteria bacterium | reverse complement strand
GCCCGGCCCGGCGCCGGAGTTCATCCCCGCCCGCATGATCAACGAGGTGGCCTTCTGCCCCCGCCTGTTCGTCCTCGAGCACATCCAGGGCGAGTGGGCGGATTCCGCCGACACGGTGGAGGGGCGGCGGGTCCACCGCGAGGTCGACCGCGAGAGCCGCGACGGCCTGCCCGAGGACGACCCGGAGCGCCCGGTGGTGCGCCGCAGCGTGCTTCTCGGCGACCCGGAGCTGGGCATGGTCGCGCGCATCGATCTGGTGGAGGTCGCCGGCGACGAGGCGATTCCCATCGACTTCAAGAAGGGCGAGGCCCCCGACATTCCCGAGGGCGCCTGGGAGCCCGAGCGCGTGCAGGTGTGCGTGCAGGCCCTGCTGCTGCGGGCCCACGGCTACCGGGTCGAGCGGGCGATGATCTACTACGCCGGCAACCGCCGCCGGGTCGAGGTGCCGATCACCGACGAGCTGGTGGCGCGCACCCTCGAGCTGCGCGACGAGGCCCGCCGCCTGCTGGAAACCGGCGAGATGCCGCCGCCGCTGGTCGCGAGCCGCAAGTGCCAGGGGTGCAGCCTGGTGGGCATCTGCCTGCCCGACGAGGTGAACTACCTGGCGGGCCGGGTCGGCGAGGTGCGGCCGCTGGTGCCGGCGCGGGACGACGGCGTGCCCCTCTACGTCCACACCCAGGGGGGCCGGGTGGGCCTGCGCGGCGGCGAGATCGTGGCCCGGGGCCGCGAGGGCGAGCTGGGCCGCGCCCGCCTGGAGGACACGAGCGCCATCGTGCTGCTCGGCAACGTCAGCCTGAGCACCCCGCTCCTCCGGGAGCTGGCGAAGCGCGACATCTTCGTGGGCTACCACGGCTTCGGCGGCTGGTACTACGGCTCCTTCCGGCCGGCCTCGGGGCACGGGGCGTTGCACCGGGTGGAGCAGTTCCGCGCGATCTTCGACCGCGAGCGCGCCCTCGCCATCGCCCGGGGGCTGGTGCGCGCCAAGATCCGCAACCAGCGGGTGCTCCTGCGCCGCAACGGCCGCGACGTGCCGCGCGCGGTCCTCGACCGGATGCAGCGCCTGGCCCGCCAGGCCGCCAAGGCCCGGGATCTCGACGCGCTCATGGGCTACGAGGGCACCGCGGCGCGGCTCTACTTCAGCCACTTCCAGGCGATGCTCCGCGCCGAGAACGCCCCGGAATTCCACGTCGAGGGCCGCAACCGCCGGCCGCCCCGCGACCCGGTGAACGCGATGCTCTCCTTCGGCTACGCGATGCTGGTGCGCGAGTGGACGCACGTCCTGTTCCGGGTGGGCCTCGACCCCTACGCCGGCTACCTGCACCAGCCCCGCGTGCAGCGCCCGGCCCTGGCCCTCGACATGATGGAGCCCTTCCGGCCCCTGGTGGTCGACTCGGTGGTGCTGAGCGCGGTGAACAACGGCGTGCTCCGGGTCGACGACTTCAAGATCCACCCGACGGGGGTGAACCTCCAGCAGGCGGGCCGCAAGCGCTTCATCGAGCTGTACGAGCGGCGACTCGACGAGCTCGCCACCCACCCGGTGCTCGCCGTCCGCCTGTCGATGCGCCGCATCTTCGACGTGCAGGCGCGGCTGCTGGTGCGGGTGCTCCACGGCGAGCTGGACGCGCTGCCCGAGTACGTGGCGCGGTAGGGAGGCCGACATGGCGGAGAAGAAGGAAACCCCGAGCCCCGAGCCGACCCCGCGCCGTCGTCGGCGCCGACGCGGGAAGCGCGCCCTGCGCGGCGAGACGGTGCGGAGCCAGCAGGAGCCCAAGGTCTACGTGGTCGCCTACGACATCACCGCGCCGGGCCGGCTGCGCGCGGTCTACAAGACGATGCGCGGCTTCGGCGACCACCTCCAGTATTCCGTGTTTCGCTGCGTCCTGAGCGACACCCAGCTCGAAAGGCTCAAGACCGCCCTCGTCGACATCATCGACCCCGGCGAGGACCAGGTGCTCTTCGTGCCCCTCGGGCGGGCGAGCAGCGAGCGGAGCTGGCAGGCCTTCACCCTCGGCCAGCCCCTCAAGCAGCCCGAGCGGGTCGTGCGCGTGCTGTAGGGTGGCATGCTTCCCGACGCGGCCCGGTGCGGCACCTCGGGCGCGGTGGGGGCGGGACCGCGACGGCCCCGTTGCCCCTGCCGCGCCCGTCGTCGCGGGGGGCGACCGTGTCGGCACCGGCCGGTCCGGGCGCCGGAGCCTGTTCTTTCTTGGCCGGGTCGCCCGCCTCGCGCCCTCCATCCCGACGCCAGCCGCGATAG
>WGAH01000815.1 GCA_015489145.1 Deltaproteobacteria bacterium | reverse complement strand
CACCCACGCCGAGGCCATGGTCGGCCTCGCGACCCGGCAGGCCACCCTGCGCCTCGACCGCTGCCTCCGCACCCGCCTCTACCTCGCCGAGGACCTCGGCCGCGACCGGCAGGCGGGCCTCGGCGAGCTGGGCACGCCCGAGGTGTTCCGCTCCCGCGCCGCTTCCCTGGTGAGCCGCTTCCCCGGCTACCAGGCGCTCAACTGGATCGACGCCACCGGCACCATCGCCCTCGTCGTGCCCGAGGCCGGCAACCGGGCCGCCCTGGGCCGCCGCCTCGCCGACCACCCCCAGGCCGCCCCCTGGTTCCGGCGGGCGCGCGACACCGGCGCGCCGGCCCTCACCCCGCCCCTCGACCTGTTCCAGGGCGGGCGCGGCTTCGCCGCCTACTTCCCCGTCCTGGAAGACGAGCGCTTCGCCGGGGCCGTCAACGCCGTGTTCCGCATCGACCGCCTCGTCGAGGACTGCCTGTCGGGCGGGCTCCTCGACAGCTTCCCCGTCCGGGTGCGCGACGGCGACGAGGAGCTCTACCGCGCCGCCGGCTGGGACCGCGCCGTGGCCGCCGTGGCCGGCCGGCAATTCCTGCGGGTCGGCCAGCGAACCTGGACGGTGGAGCTGCGCCCGGCGGCGAGGCTCGCGGGGGCCTGGAAGCCGAGCACCGCGGTCCTCGCGCTGGGGCTGCTCCTCGCCGCGATCCTCGGCGTGGCCGTGAGCCGGGCGGCGCGCGCCCGGGCCCGCCTCGCCACCGCCCACCGCCGCCTCTCGGGGCTCCTCGACGCGCTCCCCGACCTCGTGGTGCGCCTCGCCGAAAACGAGGAGATCGCCGAGGTGCGCGGCCAGCGGGACCTGTGGCCGGCCCGCGCCGGCGCCACGCTGGCCGAAGCCTTCCCCGAACCCGCCGCCGCCGCGATTCGCGCCGGCATCGCCGCCGGCGGGGGCTCCGAGGTGGTGGTGCTCCCCGGCGAGCCGCTGCGGGCCTGGGAGGTGCGGGTGCGCCCCGGCGCCCGGCCCGGCTGCTGGCTGGCGGTGATCAGCGACTGCACCGAGCGGGAACGCGCCCGGCGGCTGTCCGAGGAACTCGCCCGCGCCCAGCGCCTGGAAGCCCTCGGCCACCTCGCCGGCGGCGTGGCCCACGACTTCAACAACCTGCTCACCGCCATCCTCGGCCACGTCGAGCTCGCCACCCTCGACGGCGACCTGCCCGAGGAGGCCCGCCGCGAGCTGGCCGACGTGCGCGCCGTCGCCGACCGCGGCGCGCGCCTCACCCGGCAGCTCCTCGCCTTCTCGCGCCGGCAGGTCGTCGAGCCGGTGGCGGTGGACCTGCGCGAGCTGGTCGACGAGATGACGCGCATGTTGCGGCGGCTGGTTCGGTCGAACGTCGCCCTCGACATCGAGGACGCCGGCGGCGAGCTCTGGGTCCGCCTCGACCGCGCCCAGGCCGAGCAGGTGGTGATGAACCTCGTCGTCAACGCCGCCGAGGCCATGCCCGACGGCGGGCGCATCGGCCTGCGCCTCGCCCGCGCCGGCGACCGCGTCGTGCTGGCGGTCGAGGACGACGGTCCCGGCATTCCCGAGGAACTTCGCGAGCGCATCTTCGACCCCTTCGTCACCACCAAGGACACCGGCACCGGGCTCGGCCTGGCCACGGTGCGACGGGTGGTCCGGGCCGCCGGCGGCGAGGTGCGCGTGGGCGCCTCGCCGAGCGGCGGGGCGCGCTTCGAGATCCGCCTGCCGGCGGTGCCGCCCCCCGCCGAGTCCGAGCCGGAGACGGCCGAGGCCGACCGCGTCGTCCCGCGGGGAATTCGCGTGCTCCTGGTCGAGGACCAGCCCGAGGTGCGCGCGGTTCTCGCCGCCTGGCTCACCCGGGTCGGCCACGAGGTGCGCGCGGCGGGCGACGGCGCGGAGGCGCTTCGCCAGCTCGACGCGGGCTTCGTGCCCGAGGTGCTCGTCACCGACGTGGTGATGCCCGGCATGAGCGGCATCGAGCTCGCCCGGCGGGTGAGGGAGCGCCACCCCGACCTGCCGGTGATCGTCGGCAGCGGCTACGCCGCCTCGGAGGTCGACCCCGACGAGCTGGCCGCTCTCGGGGCCAGCCTCCTGCCCAAGCCCTACCTGCCGCGGGACCTCGCCGAGCGGGTGGCCGCCCTCGCCCGGCGCCGGCGCCGCCGCTGAGCCGGGGCGGGTTCAGCCCCCGCCGATGCGGGCGAGGGCCGCCTCCACCGGCCGGTCGAGGTGCACGTCCACCTGCGGGAAGGCGATGACGATGCCCGCCTCGGCCAGCGCCGCCCAGACCGCCTCGTGCAGGGCCGAGCGCACCGCCGGGGTGTCCCAGGGCTCCTCGATCCAGACGTGGACCTCCCAGTCCACGCTCGACGCGCCGAATCCGACGAGGAACACGGCCGGCTCGCGCGCCCGCGAGCGCGGCGGGAAGTCGGCGGCGACCGTCTCCAGCACCCGCCGCACCGCCGCCATGTCGCTGTCGTAGGCCACGCCGACGCCGACGTGGACCCGGCAGGCGCGATCGTCGAGGGTGTAGTTCTTCACGCGCTCCTGGACGAGGATGCTGTTGGGGACGATGAGGGATTCGCCGTCCAGGGTGTGCACCACCGTGGTCCGGATGCCCATGCGGTCCACGCGGACGAGGTGGTCGTCCAGCTCCAGCACGTCGCCGGGGCGGATCGATCGCTCGACGAGCAGGATGAGGCCCGAGACGAAGTTCTGGGCGATGTTCTGCATCGCGAAGCCGATGCCGACCGCGAAGACGGCGCCGGCGGTGAACAGGGCGGTGAGGTCGATGCCGACGCTCTCGAGGGCGATGGCGAAGCCGACCACCAGCACGAGGTAGTGGACGAGGCGCTGGAGGGTGGCGACCGTGCCCGGGTCGGGGCGGTGCAGGGGGTTGGAGCGGGCGGCGCGCTCGACCACGCGGTCGGAGGCGCGGCTGGCCCACAGGGTGAGCAGGACCAGGACCAGGCCGGTGAGGAGGGTGGCGAGGCTCACCCGGGTGCCGGCCACCTGGAACAGCTCGGCGTGGAGCACGCGCCCGAGCCAGGCGAGGAAGGCGCCGGCGCGCGTGAGCCCGCTGGCGTCGAGGGCCAGGGACAGGGTGAGCACGGCGAGGGGGATGCGGACCAGCTCGGTGACGAGGCGGCGGGTCGCGGGCGTGGCGCGGCCGCCGCGCTCGAGGCGACGGCGGGCGGCGCGGCCGAGGATGCGCTCGAGGGCGAAGCCGAGGAGCAGGACGGCGACCAGCACCAGCAGGGTCGAGGCCCGCACCGGCCGGCCGGCGACGTGGAGGAGCACGGCCTCGGTGGCGGGCCAGGCCTCGTGCAGCAGCTCGACGGGTCGCATCGGCACCTCGGGGGGCGGGCGGTCGCGGTCCTGGGATAGCCTCCCACGTCGCGAGGAGTCGAGCATGGCCGAGGTCGAGTGGCACGGCGACTTCCCCTTCGCGCCGGGCGAGGCGCGGCGCTGGCGCCTCGGGCCCCTGGACCTGGCGGTGCGGCGGCTGGACGCCGAGTGGCGGGTGGCCGCCGACCACCCCCGCCCCTTCGCCGACGACACCCTCGAGGTGGAGCCCGTCGCCGACATCCCGGAGGCGCTCGCCACGAAGACGACGCGCTGGGCGGTGGGGCGCACCGAGGCGCCGCTGACGGTGGCGCTGGCGCTGTCGCCCCTGCCGGTCGTGGCGCTGCCCGAGACCCCCTTCGTCATGCCGGCGGGCGCGCGGCTCACCGCCTTTCTCGGCACCCCGGTCTGGCTCGCCCTCCGCGACGGCGCCGGGCACGCCCTCGGCGAGGTGGCCGTGCAGCCCCTGCGGCGCACCTGGTTCGGCCCCTCCCCCGTGCGCGGCGAGATCTGCCACGCCTCCCGCACCCGCCTGCGCCTGGAGCCCTCGGCCCTGGTGCGGCGGCCGTGGCGGGCGACCACCCCGGTTCTCCTCGCCAACCGCGGCGACGCCCCCCTCCCCGTCGAGCGCGTGCGCCTGCCCCTGCCGGCCCTCGACCTCTACCGGGACGCTGGCGGGCGGCTGTGGACGGAGCCGGTGGCCCTCGACGCCGAGGACGGCGGGCTCGCCCGGGTGAGCCGCCAGGGCGGGCCGCCCCCCGAGGCCGCCGGCGCCGCCCTCGTCGCCCGCGCCCGCCACCCGGCCCTCGACGAGGGCCTGGTCCACGCCATCGGCGGCTGGTTCACCGCCGGACAGTGAGCAGGGAGCCGCCATGCCCGAGATCGCCCCCCTCCCGCCGGCGCTGCTCGCCGCCCTGCGCGCCGCCCTCACCCTCGTCCTCGGCCTGCTCCTCGCCCGCCTCGCCTCGGGCCTCCTCGGCCGCCTGCCCGCCCGGGCCAGCCGGGTGCCCCTGGTGCAGTTCGCCCGCCGCCTGGCGTGGTGGGCCGTCTTCGGGGCCGCCCTCGCCACGGCCCTGGGGCAGCTCGGCCTCGATCTCACCGTGTTTCTCGGGGCCGCCGGCGTGCTCACCGTCGCGGCGGGCTTCGCCTCGCAGACCTCGGCGAGCAACCTCGTGAGCGGCCTGTTCCTGGCGATGGAGCGCAGCATCGCCGTGGGCGACGTCCTCGACGTGGGCGGCACCGTGGGCGAGGTGCTGAGCATCGACCTGCTGAGCGTGCGCCTGCGGACCTTCGACAACCTCCTGGTCCGCATCCCCAACGAGACGCTGGTCAAGGGCGCGTTCCGCAACCTGAGCGCCTTCCCGATCCGCCGGGTGGACGTCACCCTGCGCCTCGCCGCCAGCCGCGACCTCGACGCCGCCCGGGAACGCCTGCTGGCGGCGGCCCGCGACTGCCCCGGGGTGCTCGGCGAGCCGCCGCCGGAGGTCCACCTCCTCGGCCTCGAGGCGGCGCGGGTGGAGATGAGGCTCTCGGCCTGGGCCGAGCGCGCCGACTTCCTCGCCGTGCGCGACGCCCTGGTGGCCGCCGCCCGGGAGGTGGTGGCCGGGCCGGCTCAGGGCTCGGCGAGCGCCGCGAACTCGCCCTCGTAGACGCGGGGCACGCGGGTGTTGATGCCGGTGAGGATCTCGTAGGGAATCGTGCCGGCGAGCTCGGCGAGCTCCTCGGCGGTGATCGCGAGGTCGCCCGAGCGCCCGAGCAGCACCACCTCGTCGCCGTTCCAGGCGCTGTCCCAGCCGATGCTCACCGTGATCTGGTCCATCGAGACGCGGCCGACCACCGGGCGGCGCTTCCCCCGCAGGATGACCTCGGCCCGCCCCGAGAGGCGGCGCGGGTAGCCGTCGCCGTAGCCGACGGGGACGGTGACGACGCGGGTGGGGCGGTCCGGCGCCCAGGTCGAGCCGTAGCCGACGGCGTGACCCGGGAGCACGACCTTGAAGTAGACGACCCGCGAGCGCCAGGTCAGCGCGGGCTCGACGGCCACGGTGCGGGGCACCTCCCGGGAGGGGTAGACCCCGTAGAGCAGGATGCCGGGCCGCACCAGGTCGAGGTGGGCCTCCGGGAGCCGGAGGATCGCGCCGGAATTCGCGATGTGGCGCAGGGGCACGCGCAGGCCCGTCGCCTCGATGGCGGCGAGGGCCTCGTGGAAGCGGGCGAGCTGCACCCGGGCGTGGCCCGGGTCGAGGGCGTCGGCGTTGGCGAAGTGGCTGAAGACCCCCTCGACGCGGACGTGGGGGGCGCGCAGGGCGGCCTCGGCGAGGCGGGCGGCGTTCGTCCAGCGCACGCCGATGCGGCCCATGCCGGTGTCGATCTTGAGGTGGACCCGGGCGGTGCGGCCGGTGCGGGCGGCGGCCTCCTCGACGGCGCGCAGCTTGTCGACCGAAGACGCGGTGATCACGAGGTCGTGGTCGAGGAACAGCGGGATCTGCGAGCCGAGGATGCCGCCGAGGACGAGGATGTCGGCGCGAATCCCGGCGCGGCGCAGGCGAATGCCCTCCTCG
>WGAH01000814.1 GCA_015489145.1 Deltaproteobacteria bacterium | reverse complement strand
TCGCGCATGACCGCCACCCGCAGCCGCCCCCGGGGCGGCTGCGGGTGGCGGTCATGCGCGACGCCTTCTACGCCGACGAGCTGCACCCCGACTGCCTGGCGGCGGTGGACGAGGCGGCGGCCCTGCTGCGCGAGCTCGGCCACGAGGTGGTCGAGGCCCGCCCGGCGGTGCCCCGCGAACCGATGGTGCGCGCCTACTTCCTCACCGTGGCCGCCGGCGTGGCGCGCCTGGTGGAGGAGGCCGCCGAGGCCGCCGGCACGCGGCCCCGACCGGCCGACTTCGAGCCCGCCACCTGGCTGCTCGCCCTCATCGGCTGGAAGACCAGCGCCGCCGAGCTGGTGGGCGCCCAGCAGACGATGCAGCGCGTCGCCCGGGACGTGGCCGCCTTCTTCGAGAAGCACGACGTGCTGCTGAGCAGCACCCTCGGCCAGCCGCCGGCCCGGGTGGGCGAGCTGGCGATGCAGCCCAAGGAGAAGGCGCAGATCGCCGTGCTCCGCACCGTGCCCCTCAAGCGCCTCCTCGACCTCGCCCTGGCCTCGATGGGCGGCGAGAAGCTGCGCTGGACGCCGAACACGCAGCTCTTCAACCAGACCGGCCAGCCGGCGATGTCGGTGCCGCTGCACTGGAACGCGGCGGGGCTGCCCATCGGCGTGCAGTTCGCCGCCCGCATGGGCGACGAGGCCACCCTGTTCCGGCTCGCCGCCCAGCTCGAGGAGGCGCGCCCCTGGGCCGACCGCCTGCCGCCGGCGGCCCGGGACTGACGGGCCCGCGCTCCAAGGCCCGCGCTCCTCCGGGGGCCGCCCGGGGCGCGGGGATGGGATAGGAGGCCGGCCCAACCCTTCCCGGCGGGGCCGAGGCCGGTCGCCGGATCACGCACAGGAAACCCCATGTCGAACGAACAGAACGCCCCGAGCTCCGCCCACTTCGACACCCTCGTCGTCCGCGCCGGCATCCGTCCCGACCCGACCACCGGGGCCATCGTGCCGCCGGTCTACCAGACCGCCACCTACGTGCTGCCCGAGGTCGGGGTGAACAAGGGCTTCGACTACACGCGCTCCTCGAACCCCACCCGGCAGACCCTCGAGACCAACCTCGCCGCGCTCGAGGGCGGCAAGCACGCCGTGGCCTTCAGCTCGGGCATGGCGACGGTGGACGCGGTGCTGCGCCTGCTGAACAAGGGCGACCACGTCGTGTGCAGCGACGACGTCTACGGCGGCGTGAGCCGGCTGTTCAACCAGATCCTCACGCGCTTCGGCCTCGAGTTCACCTACGTCGACTCCTCCGACCCCGAGCAGGTGCGGGCGGCGATGCGGCCGAACACGAAGCTCGTCTGGATCGAGACCCCGACCAACCCGCTGCTCAAGGTCACCGACGTGGCGGCGGTGGCCGAGATCGCCCACGCCCACGGCGTGCCCCTCGGCGTCGACTCCACCTTCGCCACCCCGGCGCTCCTGCGCCCCCTCGAGCTCGGCGCCGACATCGTGGTCCACAGCACGACCAAGTACCTGAGCGGCCACAACCAGATCATCGGCGGCGTCGCGATCACCAGCGACGACGAGATCGGCGAGGGCCTGCGCTTCTGCCAGAAGAGCATCGGCGCCGTGCCGAGCCCCTTCGACTGCTGGCTCACCCTCGGCGGCATCAAGACCCTCTCCCTCCGCATGGAGCGCCACAGCAGCAACGCCCTGGCGGTGGCCCGCTTCCTCGAGGCCCACGACAAGGTCGCCCGGGTCAGCTACCCGGGGCTGGAGAGCCACCCGGGC
The DNA here is from genome assembly GCA_015489145.1 of Deltaproteobacteria bacterium. Taxonomy (GTDB): domain Bacteria; phylum Myxococcota_A; class UBA796; order UBA796; family UBA2385; genus S143-5. The sequence continues at coordinate 2,246 of WGAH01000814.1, read as the reverse complement.
CACGCGGTCGCCAAGGCCCAGATGAAGGCCTTTTCCGGCATGATCTCCTTCGAGCTGAAGGGCGGCATCCCCGCCGGCCGGGCGCTGCTCAACCACGTCCGCCTGTGCAGCCTCGCCGAGAGCCTCGGCGCCGTCGAGACGATGATCACCCACCCGGCCACGATGACCCACGTCGAGGTCCCCCGCGAGGAGCGGCTGGCCCGCGGGCTGACCGACGGCCTCGTTCGCCTGAGCGTGGGCATCGAGCACGTCGACGACATCATCGCCGACCTCGACGAGGCCCTCCGTGCCTGCTGAGCCGCGCTACCGCAGCACCAACGCCCCCGGCGAGGCGGGCGAGGGCGTCGACTTCGCCACGGCCCTGCTCGCCGGGCAGGCCCCGGACCGCGGGCTGTACCTGCCCGACCCGGTGCCGGCCATCGACCTCGACCGCCTGCGCGCCGCCCGGGACTACCCGGAAGCCGCCGCCGCCGTGCTCGAGCCCTTCGTCGGCGACGCCCTTCCCGCCGAGGACCTCGCCGCGCTCACCCGCGGGCTCTACACTTGGCCGGTGCCCGTCGAGCCGGTGCCGCCGGCGCCCGGCGGGCCCGCGCTCCGCCGCCACGTCCTGCGCCTCGACCGCGGCCCGACGGCCTCCTTCAAGGACTTCGCCGCCGGCGCCATGGGGCGGATCATGGGGCGCCTCGTCCGGGAGCGCGGCGAGAGGCTCGTGATCCTCACGGCCACCAGCGGGGATACCGGCAGCGCCGTCGCCCACGCCTTCCACGGCGTCGAGGGCATCGACGTGGTGGTGCTCTTTCCCGAGCGCGAGGTCACCGAGCGGCAGCGCAAGCAGATGACCACCCTCGGCGGCAACGTCACGACCTTCGCCGTGACCGGCAAGTTCGACGACTGCCAGGCGATGGTCAAGCGCGCCTTCGCCGACCCGGAGCTGGCGGGCATCCCGCTGTCCTCGGCCAACTCGATCAACATCGGCCGGCTCGTGCCCCAGGCGGTCTACTACGCCTGGACCTGGGCGCGGCTCGGCGCCGGCGGCCGGCCCGTGGTCTTCAGCGTGCCGAGCGGCAACTTCGGCGACCTCTGCGGCGGGCTGCTCGCGATGCGCGGCGGCGTGCCGGTGAGCCGCTTCGTCGTGGCGACCAACGCCAACGACGAGGTGCCGCGCTTCTTCGCCACCGGCGACTACGCGCCGATCCGGCCCTCCCGCGAGTGCATCAGCAACGCGATGAACGTGGGCCACCCCTCCAACCTCGCCCGGCTGGTCGACCTCTACGGCGGCTGGATGGACGAGCGGGGCGCCCTGCGCCGCGCGCCGGACATGGCCGCGGTCCGGCGGGACATGTGGGCGGTGAGCGTCGACGACGACGAGACGCGGGCCACCATCGCCCGCGCCTGGTCCGAGCGGGGGGTGATGCTCGAGCCCCACGGCGCGGTGGCCTTCGCCGGCCTGGACCGGGCCCTGGCCGCCGGCGAGGTCGACCCGGACGCCGAGCTGGTCAGCCTCGAGACGGCGCACCCGGCCAAGTTCCCCGAGGAGGTGCGCGCCGCCACCGGCCGCGACCCCGAGCCCCCGCCGGCCCTGGCCGCCGTCTTCGACCGCCCGGAGAGCTACGGCCACCTCTCCACCGACTACCCGGCCTTCCGGGACTGGCTGGCCGGGCGCTACGGCTGAGGGCGGGGCTGGGCCGCCGCCGGCAGCCGGATAGCTCCACCTCCTCCCCCAGCAGGAGCGCCCCATGAGCCGCGCGAAGTACGTCATCGTCCTGGCCGACGGCGCCGCCGACCTCCCCGTCGAGGCCCTCGGCGGCCGCACCCCGCTGCAGGCCGCCCGCACCCCCCACCTCGACCGCATCGCCCGGGAGGGGCGCGCCGGCACCCTTGAGACGGTGCCCGAGGGCATGTCCCCCGACAGCTCCGTCGCCAACCTGAGCGTCCTCGGCTACGACCCGCGCACCGCCCACCGCGGACGCGGCGTGCTCGAGGCCGCGAGCATGGGCGTGGCCCTCGGCCCCCGCGACCTGGCGATGCGCCTCAACGTCGTGTCGGTCGAGGACGGGCGCATGCGCGACCACTCGGCGGGCCACATCTCCAGCGAGGAGGGGCGCGCGCTGGCCCGGGCGCTGCACGAGGCCCTCGGCGGCGACGGCCTCGAGATCCACCCGGGCATCAGCTACCGGCACCTCCTCGTGCTGCGCGAGGCGCTGAACCCCTCCGACGCCCTGCGCTGCTTCCCGCCCCACGACCAC
>WGAH01000813.1 GCA_015489145.1 Deltaproteobacteria bacterium | reverse complement strand
GTTCTGGCGCCTGGTGCTCGCCAGCCGCGCCTTCGTCGGCCCCGGCCGGCACGCCCACCAGCAGGGCCACGGCGCAGGTGAGCAGCCCGGGGCCGTGGCGGGCTACCTGGGGGGCGGCCCGGCGGGGGTGCTGCGCTACGGCTTCGCCGTCATCCACGCGGTGCCCCGCTTCGTCCTCGTGCTGCTCGCCGGCGCGATCTACGGGGCGGAGCCGGTGGTGCTCGCCGTCGCCGCGGGCGTGAGCTACGCGCCGACCCTGGGGGAGTCCGTGCACGCGCGCATCGAGTCGCTCCGCAACGCCGACTTCGTCGACGCCGCCCGGGCGCACGGCCTGTCCCCGGCGGCGATCCTCGGCCGGCACCTGCTGTGGGTCAACTGCCGGCGGCTGGTCGGGCGGCACCTGCTGTTCGCCTTCGCCTTCTACCTGCTGCTCGAGACGACGCTCAGCTTCCTCGGCGGCTTCGGCGTGGAGGAGCCCGACCCGTCCTGGGGCAACATGCTGGCCTTCGAGTTCGGGATCCCCGACGGCAACCCCTGGGCGTGGATCGCGCCGGCGCTCGCGATCTGGATGACCATCGGCGGGACGCTGCTCGCGAGCGAGGCCCTCGCGGAGCGCGCCGATGGCTGAGGCGGCCCCGGCGCGCCTGGAGGCCGAGGGCCTCGTCGTCCGGGCCGGCGAGCGCGCGATCGTCCGGGGGGTGGGCTTCGAGCTCGCCGCCGGCGACGGCCTCGCGCTGGTCGGGGCGAGCGGCTCGGGCAAGACGATGACGGCCCGCGCCCTGCTCGGCCTGGTGCGGGCGCGCCCCGGGGTGGTCGCCGGGGCGGTGCGCGTCCAGGCCGACGGGCGAACCGTCGAGCCCTACGCCGCCGGCCGGCGGCGGGAGCGGGAGGCGCGCTTCCGGGAGCTGCGGGGAGGGTTGCTCGGCTACCTGCCCCAGCACGCCGCCGCCTCCCTCGACCCGGTGTGGACCGTCGGCCGCCAGCTCGCCGAGGTGATCCGCCTGGCCGGCGGCGAGGGAGAGGCCGCCGACTGGCTGGCGCGGGCCGGCCTGCCCCACCCGCGCGCCGTGGCCCGCCGCTACCCCCACGAGCTGTCCGGCGGCATGGCCCAGCGCGTCTGCATCGCCCAGGCGCTGGCCCGCGGCTCGCGCTTCCTCGTGGCCGACGAGCCGACCACCGGCCTCGACCCCACCGTCCAGCACGGCATCCTCCGCACCCTCGGGGCCCTGCGCGACCAGGGCATCGGCCTGCTGTTCATCACCCACGACCTGCGCGTCGTGCCGCGGGTGGCGGACGAGGTGCTGGTGATGCACGCCGGCAGCATCGTCGACCGCCTGCCGGCGAACGCGCTGGACCGGGCGCGCTCGCCGTGGAGCCGGCGCCTGGTGGAGGCCACGGCCCGCATCGCCGGGAGGCGCGCGTGACGGCGACGGACCGGGCCGAGGCCCTGCGGGTGGAGGGGCTGGTCAAGCGCTACCGGCGCGGCCTGCTGCTGCGCGGCGAGGCCGAGGAGGCCGTCCAGGGCGTCGACCTGCGCGTCCGGAGGGGCGAGGTTGTCGGGCTGGTGGGGGAGAGCGGCTCGGGAAAGACCACGCTGGCGCGGGCGGCCACGGGGCTCATCCCCTACGACGCCGGTCGCGTGCTCATCCTCGGTGAGGACCTCAGCCGGCTTCGCGGCCGGCGGCTGCGGCGCTTCCGGCGCCGCGTGCAGGTCCTGTTCCAGAACCCCGACGCGCACCTCAACCCCGGGCTGAGCGTCGGCGCCATCGTCGCCGAGTCGGTGCGCCTGCACCGGCCCGGCGAGGACGTCGGGGCCGCCACGCGGGCCGTCCTGGCGGAGGTGGGGCTGGCGGGTCGGGAGGCGGCCCTGCCCCACGAGCTGTCCGGCGGCGAGAAGCGCCGGGTGGGCATCGCCCGCATCCTGGTGGCCGACCCGGAGCTCGTGGTCGCCGACGAGCCGACCTCGGGGCTGGATGCCGCGCTGAAGGCCGACATCCTCGACCTCCTGCTGCGCCGGCGGGACGGGGCGCACGCCTGGCTGCTCATCAGCCACGACATCCCGCTCATCGCGTCGGTGGCCGACCGCATCGCCGTCATGCTCGCCGGCCGGGTGGTCGAGGAGTTCCCCACCTCCCGCCTGGACTCCGGGCCCCACCACCCCTACACCCGGGCCCTGCTGGCGGCGGCCGGCCTGGACGACGAGGACGGGGCGATGGACGGCTTCCGGCCGAGCATCCGGGTGCGCCGGGGCTGTCCCTACCGGGCGGCCTGCCCGGATCGCCGGGAGGCCTGCGACACCAGGCGCCCGGCCCTCGCCGAGGTGGGCGAGGACCACCGGGTCGCCTGCCACGCCGTCGAGGTGGCCCCGTGATCGCCCTGCTGCTCGCGTGGCTCGGCCTGGCCAGGGCCGAGACGGACGTGGCGACCCACCTCGCCCAGGCCGAGCTGTTCGCGCGGCGCCACTGGTACGAGGACGCCGCGAACGAGCTCGACATCGTGCTCGACAGCGAGGAGGGGCGCACCTCCTTCGAGGCCAACTGGCTGGCGGCGCAGGTCGCGTGGGAGATCCTCGACATCGACTGGGCCCTGCGGACCGCCCGGCGGGCCGCGGAACTCGCCCCCGACCCCGCCCGCCGGGACGCGGCCCTCGCCCTGGTCGACAGCTACGAGCAGCAATTCGGCTTCCTCGTCGTCGAGGGCCCCTACGCGGGCATGGCCACCCGCATGCAGCTCGAGCTCGAGGGGATGCTGTTCGACCCGGAGCTCAAGCGCTTCGTCAACCGGGTCGCCCTGGCCTGGCGGGAGCGCACCCCCCTGCCGGTGCGCCAGGGGCTGCCCGCCGCCACCTACCGCGTCAACGGGCAGGAGGTCGCCGTCAAGCCCGGCGAGACCGTCACCCTCCGCCTGCCCATGGCCGCGGTGGGGGCGCGGGGGATCGCCGCCCTCCAGGTGGCGCGCCTCGAGGTCGGCGCCGGCATGGGCTTCTTCCTCGGCCCCCTCGCCGAGAGCGGCCTGCCGGGCCCCGACCTCCACCTCGCCTGGACCCAGCCGGTGGGCGGGTTGCTCCTCGGCCTGTCCGGCGACCTCGCGACCCTGCGCTTCGCGGCCCCCGACCACCAGCTCGAGGGCACCCTGTTCCACCAGGCGGTCGGGCTTCGCGTCGGCCGCGAGCTGCCCACCCGGCTGCCCCTCGGCATTCGGCCGAGCCTGTCGGTGCGCTACCTCGCGGCCCCCGGCATCCCCCTCGACTGCTCCGGCGACGGGCGCTGCGCCGTCGGCGGCGACGGCGATCCCGACAGGCGGGTCTACGCCACCGGCCGGGCGGTGGCCCCGGGGCTGGAGCTGGTCGTGGAATACCGCCAGGCCGGCCGCACCACGGCCTTCGGCACCGGGATGCGCGCGGTGGTCGAGCAGCCCGTCGGCTGGATTCCCGCCGACCAGGGTGACGGCGCCTGGGCCCTCGACGGGCCCCAGCGCTGGACCGCTACGGGCATTCGCCTCCTCGGCCACGTGTCCGTGGCCTTCTGAACCCCTCCCCTTTCCCCCGCTCCGGCGCTCGGATACCCATCCCCCCCGAGGAAGGACCCATGCTCGCGCTCCTCATCGCCCGCCTGGCCTTCGCCGCGAACGCGCACCCGGTCAGCCCGCCCTACGACGGCAACTGCCAGTCGCCCACCTGGTCGAGGGACGGCGCCAAGCTGAGCTACGAGGTCAACTACCACGACCGCAAGGTCATCGAGCTGTACGTCTACGAGCCGGGCAGCCGCGAGCCCCGCCGGGTGCGCCCCATCGGTCGCGGCACCACCTCGCTCACCGCCGGCTTCGACAGCGCCGGCGGCGAGAACGTCGCCCACGAGGTGAGCTGGGCGCCGCCGATCATCGACCGCTTCGTCTACAGCGTCTCGACGGCGGCGCGCGACTACGACCTCGCCATCGACCGGGCCGGTCCCATCGCCGCGGCGCCGGGGGCCGACGGCGGCCCGGACTGGTCGCCCGACGGGCACTGGATCGTCTTCACCAGCGCCCGCACCGGCCAGGGCGACCTCTACCTCCTCGACGCCCACGCCCTGGAGTCCCCTCCCCGGCGGCTCACCGAGGTTCCCGAAGCCAGCGAGCTGTACGCCCGCTTCTCGCCCGACAGCCGCAGCGTGGCCTACGTGGTCCACACCGCGCGGGGCGACAACCTGTTCGTGATCGACGACATCGAGAACCCCGAGCCCCGCCGACTGACCGACTGGCCCCACGCCCAGACCCGGCCGAGCTGGAGTCCCGACGGCCGCTACATCGCCTTCTACGCCAACAAGGACGTGCCGAGCCGCTTCGACCTCTACGTCGTGCCGGCGAAGGGCGGTCGGCCCTTCCCGGTGGCGCGCGGGGTGGCGCTGAGCCACGACGGCCCGCCCTGGACTCCCGACGGCCGCTCCCTCGTCTACGTCCTCGACGACGACGACCGCTACGACCCGGTCTACATCGCTCCCTTCGACGACCCCGGCGCCGCCCGCCCCGTGCCGACGGGCACGGTGGGCAACGGCGACCTCGCCGTGGCCCGCGGCACCGACGGCCGAACCTGGCTCGCCGTCGCGGCCCAGGGGCTGGAGCGCGACGAGGTGCGCGATTTCAAGCGCATCTACGTGATGCCCCTCGACTGAAGGGGCGGCGGGCCGCGACCCCCCGCGAGGGGGCCGGCTGGAAAACCGGGGCAGCATCTTCATCCCCGACCGGTGCAACGACGGCGGTCCCCACGAACGGAACACACGGCCCGGCCGAGGCGGTCGGACCCGGGGCGCGTGGTCGGCGCGAGGCCCGCCGCCGCCTCGTCGGTGTTCGACCTGCTCGGCGCGCGAGCGAGCGACACCCTCGACGACCTGTTCCCGCGGGTCGCGCACCGCGCGCTCATCCACATCGCCAACCCCGACGAGGTCGTCGCCCCCGTCTCCGGGGTCCTCGCCGAGCTGGCGGTGTAGGGTATCGTGGTCAGCCGGCGCGGCGGAAACCTGATACGACCCGGCCCGGACCTCGCTCCAGGAGCTTCCTGGCTCGTCGCCTTCGTCGTCCACAACCACCGGTCCTTCCGCGACGAACAGGCCGTCGATTTCGAGGCGCGGGTTCGGAACCGGCGGTGGGACCGGAGGGCGAGGCGGTTGCGCGTCGCCGGCAAGCCTCTCCGGATCCTTCCCGGGGCGGCGCTCTTCGGGCCGAACGCCGGCGGCAAGAGCAACCTGCTGAGCGCCTTCGCCTTCATGCGCGACGCGGTGTTGAACTCCTTCCGGTACTGGGACCCGGATGGCGGGGTCCCGCGGCAGCCCTACGCCTGGCTGCGGGGGCCGAGCACTCCCACGATGATGGAAGTCGAGCTGGTGCTTCGGTGGGACCGCACGGGGCGTCACCGGGTGAGCTACGGCTTCACGGCCGACGACGCGAGCATCCTCGACGAGTGGCTCGCGGTGGACGGTCGCACGCTGTACGAACGCGGAGGTGATCGCCTCTTCGCTGGCGGGCTGGCAAAGCCGCGGGCCAACGCGCTGGGGCTGTCCGCGATCGCCCAGTTCGAGGACATCTCGCCCTTTCGCGACGTGTTCGCCTGGTTCCGGCGGGCCCGAATCCTGGCGGGCGAGCGCTTCCCGTGGCCCGCGCACACCCGCCGGGCGGCCCGCCAGTGGATGCGGGTACTCGATGGGCAGCTCGACCTGTTCGCCTCCCCGAACCGCCACGACCAGAGCCTGCAGCAGGCCGTAGTCGACCTGCTGGCCGCCGCCGACATCAGCATCACGGGTTTTCGCAGGCAGGGAGGCACGGTCCACTGCCTTCACGACGTTCCGGGCCAGCCTGGAGCCTCCCTTCCCATCAGCGAGGAATCGCCCGGGACCCAGCGGCTCATTCGCCTGGGCGCCTCGGTGATGGACGCGCTCAGGAGCGGCTCCCTGCTCGTCGTGGACGAGCCGGAGACCCACCTGCACCCGAACCTCCTCGCGAGCCTCACGGAGCTGTTCAACGACCCGGAGACGAATCCCCACCAGGCGCAGTTCCTCTACGCGACGCACGAGGCGAGCCTGCTGTCCCGGACCTGGAAGGCGCCCGTCCGCGAGGACCAGGCGTGGCTGGTTCACAACGACGACGGCGTGTCGCGGATCGAGCGCCTCTCCGACTACGACCTCTCGGCCCTCCCCCGCCGGCTCGACCTCGACGCCGCCTACCGCCAGGGGAGGTTCGGCGGAACCCCGGTGCTCTCCGAGTTCGACTTCACGCTGCCGGAGGACGGCGACCGGTGAACCGCGGAAGGACCACGAGCGCGCGCAGCCGCGCCACCGTGCGGGGAAAGCGCCCACGCAAGCGGGTTCTCATCGTCGGCGAGGGCCGCGTCACCGAGTTCGAGTACTTCGAGGGCTTGCGCCGCCACTGCGCCGAGACGGCCACCGAGGTGATCAAGGGCGATGGCGGCGACGCCCTGGCGGTGGTGAGGCGCGCCGAGAAGCACGCCACCCCGCGCCGGGCCTGGGACGAGGTGTGGTGCGTGTTCGACGGCGAGCCGAAGGACCACCTCCCCGAGGCCATCGAGCGCGCCGAGAAGCTGCGGTTCCACGTCGCGATCTCGACCCCCTGCTTCGAGGTGTGGCTGCGGCTCCACCACCGGGACTCGCCGGGCAGCGGCGCGTGCAGCAACCGGATCGCCGCCCTCGACAGGTTCGTTCCCGGCTACGCCGAGGGCGGCAAGCACATCGCACCCGACAGCGCGCGGCACGGCAGGCGGGTTCGCGGGTGGACCTGGTTCGAGGAGCGGTGGGCGCCCCGCATCGCGGACGCCGTGCGCCGCGCCGAGGGCCTCGAGCGGTCCTCCAGGAGGAGCGGCCAGGCGCCACCGACCACCGTCCACCGGGTGGTGGAAAGGATGAGGAACGGGTGGCCCGACAATCCCTCCCCGGGAGGGGGCGGCGAGGCGACGGGAAGCCGCCGTTGAACCGTTGGGCGGTCGGCCCGGCGGAAAGCGATCGTTTCCCGCCACGGCTGCCGTCGCCGTCCTCGAGCCGCGCCGCCGCGCCGCGGGCTCGCTGTGGGAAAGGCGCCCCCAGGTGAAGAACGGTCACGCCGCCCTCAGCCGCGGAGGTCACCAGGGAGAGGCGGATCCGCGGGAGCGTTCACAGGCGGTGCAGGCTGCCCTCGGGCACACGGATCTTCGCACCACCCAGCGCTACCTGACGGCGACCCTGGCG
>WGAH01000812.1 GCA_015489145.1 Deltaproteobacteria bacterium | reverse complement strand
GGTGCTCGGCCGCCGCCTCGGCCACCGCCTCCACCCCCCAGCCCTCGCGGGCGCTCGCGAGGAGCACCGGCGGCGGCCAGGGCGCGTCGGACTCGAGGGCCACCGCCTGCTCGAGGTCGCGCCGCAGGTGCTCGGCGCCGGGGCGGTCGGCCTTGTGGATGACGAAGACGTCGGCGATCTCGAGGAGGCCGGCCTTCATCGTCTGCACGGTGTCGCCGCTCTCGGGGGTGAGCGCCACCACCACGGTGTCGGCCACCTCCATCACCGCCAGCTCGCTCTGGCCCACGCCCACCGTCTCGACCACCACGAGGTCGAAACCCGCCGCGTCGAGGAGGTCCACCACCTGCCCGGTCGCCCGGCTGAGCCCGCCGAGGTGCCCCCGGCTCGCCAGCGAGCGCACGAAGACCCGGTCCGCGGGCAGGTCGTCCATGCGGACCCGGTCGCCGAGGATGGCGCCGCCGCTGAACGGGCTGGAGGGGTCGACGGCCACCACCGCCGCGCGGCCCCCGGTCTCGGCGAAGCCCCGCACCAGGCGGCTCGCAAAGGTGCTCTTTCCCGCGCCCGGCGGCCCCGTGATGCCGATGACGTGCGGCGCTCCGGGGCCGGAGCGGCGACGGGCGGGCAGGGCCGCCACCGCCTCGTCCACGCCCGCCCGGCGGTTCTCGACGTGGCTGATCGCCCGGGCGAGCATGCGCCGGTCGCCGGCGAGGGCCCGGGCGAAGACCTCGGGAACGGAAGCCGCGGCTGGGGGGGTGGAGCCGGCCATGCCCCGCCCCCTAACCGCCCGGGGCGCGCCTCCCGGGCTGCCGGGCCGGCCCCGGCCGGCTATTCGGGGGCTGGACCACGGTGCCGGAGGACCCCCATGAAGCACGCCCTCGCCCCGGCGGCCCTCGCCGCCCTCCTCGCCGCCTGCGGATCGAGCCCCTACGCCGACATCAGCGGCAGTGTGGCGGGCTCGTCCTTCTCGGCCAACACCTACTTCTGGGGCGGCCCCTACCTCGTGTTCGTCGACAAGCCCCAGGAATGCATCGACCTCTACTGGATCCGCCGGGGCGGCACCTTCCAGACCGGCGACGAGCCCCCGGTCGACACCGACCAGCGCGTCCTGCTGTTCACCTACGACGAGAGCGAGGTCGCCACCGGCGACTACAGCCTGGAGGGCGACGCCCCGGTGGACGGGCGGCTGCTCGACATCAGCGACGGCGCGATGACGGTCTACAAGGCGAGCACCGGCGACCTGCGGGTGGACGAGATCACGAAGAAGGACCACGCCATCGGCTCCTTCGAGCTCGGCTTCGACGACGGCTCCTTGCTGGGTGATTTCGAGATCACCTGGTGCAACAACCTCAAGGCGCGCACCTGAGCGTGGGACGGGGGCGCCTGCTCGCGGGCCTGCTCCTCGCCTGCCGGGGCGCGCCCCGCGAGGCCCCGGCCGCCGACGCCCCGGAGCCGCCGGCCGCCGCGCCCCGGGCGCTCTACCGCCTGGCCGGCCGGGTGACCCCGGATCGCAGCCCCTTTCCCGACGCGCCCCCCTTCGCCGGCGGCGAGGCGCTCATCGCCCGCTGCGGCGAGACGCGCCCCTGCGCCGCCGAGCGCTGGGCGCGCCTCGCGTCCCCCGACGGCGCGGCCGGCGCCGAGGAGCTGCTCCTGCTGCGCGTCGGCGCCGATCACCCGGTCGCCGACGCGCAGCAGGAGCAGCTCCTCGGCGCCGACGGCGAGCCGGACTGGCCCGCGGCCTGGAAGCGCCTGCGCGGCACCCTCGCCGCCTGCCTGCCCGATCCCCTCGCCGTGCCGCCGGCCGGCGACCCGGGGGCCTGGCGCCTGCTGCGCCGCGACGGCGAGGCGTGGACCTGGCTGGTGGTCCTGTCGGGCGACAACCCCTGCGCCCTGGCCGGCCGCCTCGAACTCGACGCCGCCGGCCCGGCGGTTCGCCTCGACGCGCTCACCGCCGAGGGCCGCCCGTGGCGCGCCGGCGGTCGCGAGGCCGCCGCCGCCCGCCTTCGCGCCCGCCGCCGGGCGTGGATCGAGGCCCACTGGCCCCAGCTCGACGCCCGGGCCCGCGCCGAGGCCCGGGTCGAGCTGGCCCGCGATCCCGAGGGCGCCGCCCTGCTCGAACGCCTGGCGGACCGCTGACCGCCCGGGCCCCTCAGCGCTCGACGAAGCGCGTGATGCGGGCGTCGAGGTCCTCGCGCCACACCGGCGGCATGAGCCGCTGGCGGTGCACCTCGAGCTGGTCGGGGTCGTCCTCGCCGGCGTAGCGCGCCGCCAGGCCGATCACCTCGCCCGGGTCGAGGTCGCGAAAGGCCCCACCCCGCCCCACCGCCACGATGCCCAGGCGGCGCCAGGCCAGCAGGACCCGCCGCAGCACCGCGTGAACCCCGGGCCGCCACAGGGGCGCGTGGTCGGCGAGGCGCTCGACCCGCGCCCCCTCCGTCGTGAAGCGCCCCAGGCCGACCTCCGCCGCCGCCTCGGCCGTGCGGCGGGCCAGGGCCTCGTCGTCCACCGCCCCGGCCGCCGGCCCGGTGTAGTCGAAGATCGCGACCCGCTCCACCCCGTAGGGCGTCACCACCCGCCAGAAGGGGGCGCGCTCGTCGAGGACGTGGACCTCCTCGGGCAGGTCGGCGGCATCCCCCGCCAGGGCCACGCGGGCGCCGGGCAGGGCGACGAGCTTCGCCGCGTCGTGGGCGACCTCGGGCTCCAGGGCCTCGCCGAGCCAGCCGGCCACCACCGCCGGGCTCGCGGCCACCCACAGCGGCCCGTCCACCGGGACCTCCTCGTCGCCGGCGCGCACCGCCGCCACCCGGCCGTCGGCCACGACGAGGCCGCGCACCGGGGCGTGGATCACGCGCCCGCCGGCGTCGAGCACCGCCTGCCGCGCCGCCTCCAGGGCCACCCGCGGCCCGCCCCCGGCGACGAGGTGCGGCCCCGGGTCGGGCGTGCCGTGGAACAGCCGGGCCACCGCCACGCCGAGGCGCTCCGAGGGCGCCCCCCAGCGGCGCTCCGCGTAGCCCCGGTAGAGGTGGTGCCAGGCCACCGCGCCCATGCGGCGCACCACCCAGTCGCGGTGCGTGCGCTCCTCCTGCCCGCCGCCGAGGAGGCTGTTGAGCGCCAGCCGCGCCCGGCGGCGCGCCCAGGCCCGCGCCGCCGGCACCCGGGCCTCGCGGGGGAACAGGCGGTGGACCTCGGCGGGGGACAGCGGGAGGCGGCGCACCCGCCCCTCGGCGAGGACGGCGCGGGAGGGGTCCGGCGCCTCGACCAGCGCCCCCACCGCGCGCTCGGCCAGGGCCCGGTCGCCCTCGTCGAGGCGCATGCGCCCGGTGCCCGCCGGCAGCTCCGGGTGCCGCAGGCCCAGCCCCCCCTCGGGCCCGCCCGCCAGCACCAGCACCGGGCGCAGCCCCGCCCCGGCCAGCACCGCCGCGCTCAGCAGCGCGTCCGGCCCGCTTCCCACGACCACCCGCTCAGGACCCGTCGACCTCGGCATCGCCTCGCGCCTCCCCTCCGCCCCCAGCCGCGCGGCTTCGGCGGAAGTCGGCGGGGCGGAACAGGCCCACCACCGTATCACCGTAGCGGCGCCGACGATCCAGGACGAGGCCTTCCAGCCGGTCGGGAAGCGCCTCGCCGGCGCGGTGCTCCACCACGAGCAGCCGGCCGACCCGCGGCGCCGCCCGGCGGGCCCAGAGCGCCGGGTCGTCGGCGTAGGGCGGGTCGAGGAGGACGAGGTCCCAGCGCCGCCGCGCCCGGGCGAGGAAGCGCGCCGCGTCGCCGCGCACCAGCTCCAGCGCGACGCCGAGATCCCGCGCCGTCGTCGCGATGCGCCCGGCGGCGCGGCGGTCGCGCTCGACGACCGTGAGCGGCCCGGCCCCCCGGCTCGCCGCCTCGAAGGCGAGGAGGCCCGAGCCCCCGAAGGCGTCGAGCACGCTCCAGCCGGCGAGGTCCTGCCCCACCATGCTGAACAGGGCCTCGCGCACCCGCGCCGAGGTCGGGCGCAGGCCCGGCCGGTCGAGCGCCGGAACCACCCTTCCCCGCAGCCTTCCGCCCGTGATACGCATGGAGGGGCCCCCGCGCGCCCGCCGCCTCCCGCGACGGCGCCGCGCTCCCTGCTATCCCGCCCCGCCGGGAGGCGGCGGGCGCGCGG
>WGAH01000811.1 GCA_015489145.1 Deltaproteobacteria bacterium | reverse complement strand
GGGCAGGGCGGCGGTCGGTAGGCGCGGGCCGCCCGCCCCTCGGCCCGGCCCCGTGACACTCGGCGCGCCTCGCGGCTCCAGGGGGGCGAAGACCCCCAGCGACCCCAGAGGAGCCCCCCATGGACATGGTGATCACCTTTCCCGGCGGCCTGCGCGTCGACGCCGAGGGCATCGGCCCCACCGTCCACACCGACCAGCCGGTCTTCGCCGGCGGCGGCGGCTCGGCCCCCACCCCCTTCGCCCTCTTCCTCGGCTCCATCGGCACCTGCGCCGGCATCTACGTGCTGCAGTTCTGCCGCCAGCGCGGCATCCCCACCGACGGCGTCCGCATCGTCCAGCACATGGACTTCGACCCGCGCACCCGCCTGCTGCGCCACGTCGAGCTCGAGATCCAGGTGCCCCCCGACTTCCCCGAGCGCTACCACAAGGCGATCATCCACGCGAGCAACGTCTGCGCCGTCAAGCAGATGCTCGCCGACCCGCCCACGGTCGACACGAAGCTCAGCGTCACCGCCGCCGGCGACGGCGCCCGCGCCTGACCGGGAGGCCGCGCGAGCGCCGGGCGCGCGACGCGTCTCGCCGTCCTCGAGAACCGCGCCGGGGAACCGCCACGCCGCCCCCTACGTCTCGCGGCGACCGTAGACCACCCGCTCCCCCGGTTCCAGGCCGGGCAGGGGTCCCGCGTCGACGATCACCTCGACCTCGACATCCGCGGGCCCGGAGAGCTGGGACTCGAAGACGAAGGCGATGTCCTCGATCTCGTCGCGGTCCTCCTCGGAGTCACGCTCCAGGACGAAGCGCAGCCGCACCCGGTCGTCCGCGAGGTGCAGCGACACGCGGCGGAAGTTCGGCGACACCGCCCCCACGAGGGCCTGGACCAGGGTGAGGACGCAGTCGTTCTCCGTTTCGAGGAAGGTCATCTCGCAGCCCAGTTCGGAGAAGTGGGAACCACGCTGGGGCTCTTCGTGCCCTTGGTCGTGAACACGGCGGCCGCTCCGCTCAGGGCCACAGCGCGAGCACCGTCAACACCAGCCAGGCGGACAGGGCCACCGCGAGCTTGACGGCCATCGCGAGCACCCGGACGACGGTGGCCCCGAGGGCCGGGCCGACGGCGCCCTTCCAGCCGCCCTTGCCGCGCGACCACCGCTCGCCGAGGAGCGCCCCGAGGAAGGTGCCGAGGAAGGCCCCCACCAGCGTGCCCACCACCGGAAGCAGCGCGGTGCCGACCAGCCCGCCGACCAGCCCGCCGAGGAAGGCGCCGACCATGCCGGCCCGGCCGCCGCCGGTGGCCTTCACCCCGGCGGCGCCGCCCACCAGCTCGAAGACCTCGGCCAGGGCCACGGCGACGAAGACCGCGGCCAGCCAGCCCCAGCCGAAGGTGACCGCGCCGGGCCCCAGCCACCAGGTGTCGGCCAGCTCGACGAGCACCGCCAGCGCCAGCAGCATCCAGGCGCCGGGCAGGCCCAGGATGATCGTGAACACGCACACGCCGCCGAGCACGGCGAAGACGAGCCCCGAGACGATGATCGCGGTGAGCGCCATGCGCGCCTCCTACCACCCCGGCCCGCCGAGCAACAGGTAGACCCGGCCCGCGCGGGTGCCGGTCCCGTCCACGGCGTTCTCGGCGCCGACGAGGAGGTCGGCGTAGCCGTCGCCGTCCAGGTCGCCGGCGGCGGCCACGGCGGTGCCGAGGTGGTCCGAGCGGTTCGCCCCCACCACCCGGGCGTCGAGGTCGGCGGTGGACACCACCCCGCTGAGCGGCCCCACGGCCACGTAGACCGCCCCGTCGGCGCTCACGTCCACCGTCTCCCGGTAGGCCCCGAGGGCCGCCGCCTCGCGCCCGCTGCCGTCCACGTCGCCGAGGCAGGCCACCTCGGTGCCGAGCCCCGAGTTCCGTCGCGCGGCCCGCACCGTGGCGACGGCCTCGGACACGGCGTGCACGCCCGTTCCCGCCCCGGACCACAGGTAGACCTGTGCAAACGCGCCGCTGGTCGACGAGGTCGGCGCGCCGACGAGCAGCTCCCGGAGGCCGTCGCCGTCGAGATCGCAGGCGGCGAGCGCATAGCCGACCAGCTCCCACGACGAGACCGCGGCGAGGCGCAGGTCGGCGTCGGCCAGCTCCGCGCCGGCGGTGACCGGGCCGTAGAACACCGCCGCCTCGCCCCCGGAGGACGCGCCGAGGTTGGAGGCCGAGGCCCCGAGCACGAGGTCATCCTGCCCGTCCCCGTCGAGGTCCGCCATCGCGACGGCGTGGCCGAGCTGGCTGCCGGCGTCGGCGCTCGTGAACGCGAGGGCCTCGCCCCCGTCGGGCAGCGGCCCGGTTCGCACGTCCACCCGCCCGGTGAAGCTGTCGTACCGCACCGCCCCCGCCGCGGCGTCCGGCCAGCCGTCGCCGTCGAGGTCCCCGGCGGCGAGGGCGCCGCCGAGCCAGGCGTAGTCCGCCGGCCCCGTCACCACGAGGTCGGCGTCGGGCAGCGCCACCGTGCCGCTCAGCGGGCCGAGGAGCAGGTAGGCCGCCCCCTCGGCGGTGCCGGCGTCGTCGGCGGTGATCGCCCCCACCCACACGTCGTCGTAGCCGTCTCCGTCCACGTCGCCGGCCGCCGCCAGCGCGTCGCCGGCCTGGTCGCC
>WGAH01000810.1 GCA_015489145.1 Deltaproteobacteria bacterium | reverse complement strand
GGCTTGGGGGGTGTCGGACATGGTCTGCCTCCAGTCGAGACGGCGAGCCGAGGCCCGGTCGCTACGCGGGCACGAACAGGCCGAGCCCGAAGTGCGCGAGGGCACCGAGGGCGAAGGGGCCGTTCACCGGCTCTCCAAACTCCAGGACGCGCCCGTGGCCGGGAACCGGACGCCGGCCCTTGCGCGACCGCCTGAACTCGGCCCAGCGCACGGGATGCGGCGTCTGCGTCTCGGCGATGCGCGCGATGGACACCGGCTCGGGCAGGCCGAGCAAGGCCAGCTCGCGGCGGATCTCGTCGTCGATCCAGCCGGCGTAGCCCCCCGGGTGCCGCTTGGGGTGCCGGTGCGTCACGTAGGGCGTGGCGCTGACGAAGCGCCTGGCCGGCCGGGTGGCGGGCTCGCGGTGCAGGGCCTCGAGGACCAGGCGCACGTCGGGCCGGCCGTGGCGCTGCCACAGCGAGGTGAGGCGGTCGAGGGCGAGGAGCTCCGTGCCGTCGAAGGGCCGGCCGACCCGGACGAGGAGGTGGTCGACGAAGCCGTCGCCGTCCTCGTCGAGGGGCAGGAACCGCGCGTGGACGTGCCCCTTCGCCGGCCTCCCGTCGGGCCCCTTGCCCGAGAAGAGGGGAGACACGCGGCTCTCGTCGCCGTTCATCACCTTCTTGTGGATGCCCATGAGCTTGCGCCGCACCTGCTCGGCGACGGGCACCGTGTCGACCACCCGCGGCAGCACCGGCGCGTGCAGGGCGTAGCGCGCCTCGCGGAAGTCGCCGGCGAAAACCCGCCGCCCGCGCCGGCGCGGGCGCGCCTCGGCCCCGACCCGGGCGAAGCGTCGCCAGGCGAGGGCCGGGTGGTCGGACAGGCCCAGGTCGAGGAGGTCGCCGCTCGACAGGGCGATGGCCCCGAGCCAGTCGTCGGGCCAGGCCTTCCGGCGCCGGCCGCGCCCCTTGCCGCCGGACGCCCCGCGCAGGCGCGCCACCAGGGCCAGGGTCTCGTCGCGCGGGCGCAGGCAGGCGAGATCGACCCCGTCGCCGTCGCCGGGCTCGAAGACCGCGTAGCCCTCGGGCGTCTCGACCGTCCCGCGCAGCAGCCGGGCCGTCACCCAGGACTCGCTGCGGCCGAAGTAGTCGAGCACTTCCAGCAGCGCGGCGAGGTCGTCGAGGGTTTCCGGGGCCGCTTCGCCGGCAAAGCCGATCCACACGGGCCGCTCCGGCTCCACCGCGACGAAGGGGTCGAAGATCTTCTTGCGGTTGGCCGGGTTCTTGTCGCCCTGCCGCTGGTAGAAGCGGATGTGCGAGGGCCGGGCCGCCGGCACGACGATGCGCGCCGGCTCGGCCACCGCCGCCAGCACCGCCTCCAGGCGCCCGGGGGCGGCGGCCACCTCGCGGCGCTTGCGGTGGGCGGCGTCGACCAGCGCCCGCGCCAGCCGGAAGGGCGAGGGCGGCCACTCGGGTTCGCCCTCGTTGACGTTGCGCCCCCAGGGGGTCGCGTGGAAGCGCCCCGTGGAGAAGGTGAGCTCGACGGTGTGCATGGCCTACTCCGCCTGCTTCTTGCGGAGCACCGGGGTCTGGATCTCGGTGACCGGCGGGTCGGCGAACAGGTCGCGGGTGGCGGCGATGGCGGACTGCACGCGGCTGAGCAGCTCCGGGGCCGACGGCACGGCGAAGCCCTCGGGGCGGTCCACCACGAGGTCGCTGACGGCCTCGAGGTCGCAGGCGGTGCGCAGGCGCAGGCCGCCGTCCACCAGCCGGCGCACCTTGAGCAGGGCGAGACCGATGAGCAGCTCGGTGGCCTCGGCGCCGAGGTCGAAGCCACGGATCTGGGCGAGGTCGAGGTTGAAGTAGGCGGTGATGCGGCCGGCGGTGTACTCGACGCGCTGGTAGGGGACGTTGCCGTAGACGTCCTTGTCGTAGCCCTTCGCGCGCAGGGTGCCCGTCGGGTCGATCGGGTTGTTCTTCACGCCGCCGGAGACCGCCTCGCGCACGTCGGTGGCCTCGATGAAGGCGGTGAGCGCCCGCGGCACGCGCAGGCGGCCGTCGCCCACGTTGGCGAGGAACACGCCGTGGATCAGCGAGTTGACGTCGTAGCGGTACAGCGCCCGGGCCACCTTGCGCCAGTCGATGGGCTTGCCCTTCGCGTAGCCGGCGGCCGCGACGAAGCGCTCCTGGAAGGCCTTGCCGCCGGGGCCCTCGATGATGAACGGCGAGTTCAGGCGGTGGGCCTCGATGAGGGAGTTGGTGCTCGCGTCGCTCTCGCCCTCGAGCTGGGCGCGCACGTAGGACAGGCCGGCGAGCGCCGGGTCGAGCTCGGAGTCGGGGCCGAGGATGGTCGCCTCGAGGCGGTTGGCCATCGACTGCGCCGACTCGACGAGGAGCTTGCGCGTGCCGTCGGGGGTCGTGTAGACGGCCGGGCCGAGGTCGGCGAAGCCGGTGGGCTGGAAGCGGTCGCCCTGGACGGGGGCGAGGTCGACGTGCATGAGCAGGCGGTTGGCGTGGGCGAGCGATTCGAACATGGCTTTCTCCTGTTCGGGTGACGGGGTTCGGTTGGGGAGGATTCCGGCCATCAGGCCGCGGGATGGG
>WGAH01000809.1 GCA_015489145.1 Deltaproteobacteria bacterium | reverse complement strand
GGCCAGGGTCGTCTCGCGCCAGCGCTCGGTCTCGCCCATCCTCGCCTCCGCCTCAGCCGATCTCGACGAGCACCGCCCGGGCCTCGACCACGTCGCCAGCCCCGACGTGCACCCGGCGCACCGACCCCGCGACCGGGGCCTTGAGCTCGTTCTCCATCTTCATCGCCTCGACCACGACGACGGGCTGGCCGGCCTCGACGTCCTGGCCCTCCTCGACGAGGACCCGCACCACCCGCCCGGGCATCTGGGTGCGGACCACGCCGCCGCCGGCGCCGCGGGCGGTGCGAAGGGCCCGGCGCCGAGGGTCGACCACCTCGACCTCGTGGGGGATGCCGAGCACGTCCACGACGAAGCCCTCCTCGACGGGGGTGAGCCCCGCCTCCCAGGAGCGCCCGCCCACCAGCATCGTCAGGTTGCCGGGGCCGGTGTCGAAGGCCTCGACCTCGACGGCCTCGCCGTCGTCCAGCGCCACCGCGAAGCGGTTGTCGTCGACCCGCCGCACGGTGCGGGTGCCGTTGGTCTGGACCTCGTAGCGCAGCTCGCTCGTTCCGTTCACCGGTAGCTCCACTTCCAGGGACTCGGGGCGGCGGCGGCCGCCGGCCGCCGCACGGCGGTGTCGCGCCGCAGCGCGGCGATGGCGGCGGCGATCACCGCCACGTCGTCGTTGCGGGCCAGCTTCGTGAGGCGCTCGACCCGCTCGGCCGACAGGAAGCCCGTGTCGTAGCGCCCGGCGCGGAAGTCCGGGTCGGCGAGGACCTCGCGGAAGAAGGGGATCGTCGTGTGGATGCCCCGCACCCGGTACTCGAGGAGCGCGCGCAGGCTCCGGCGGATCGCCTCGTCCCGGTCGCGGCCCCACACGATGAGCTTGGCGATCATCGGGTCGTAGTGCAGCGGGACCTCGGCGCCCTGGTAGACCCCGGAGTCGACGCGCACCCAGGGCCCGCCGGGCTCGCGGTAGCCCTCGATGCGCCCCGGCGAGGGCGCCCAGCCGTGCGCGGCGTCCTCGGCGTAGATGCGGCACTCGATGGCGTGCCCCACCTGCCGGATGTCGTCCTGGCCGAACCACAGGGGCTCGCCGGCGGCGATGCGGAGCTGCGCCGCCACCAGGTCGATGCCGGTCACCATCTCGGTGATCGGGTGCTCGACCTGCAGCCGGGTGTTCATCTCGAGGAAGTAGAAGCTGCCGTCGGCGCCGAGCAGGAACTCGACGGTCCCGGCCCCGACGTAGCCGACGGCGCGCGCCGCCCGCAGGGCCACCGCCGTCATCGCCTCGCGGGTCTCGGGGGGCAGCACCGGGCAGGGGGTCTCCTCGACGACCTTCTGGTGGCGCCGCTGGATCGAGCAGTCGCGCTCGAAGAGGTGCACCGCGCCGCCGTGGGCGTCGCAGAGCACCTGCACCTCGACGTGCCGCGGGTCGATCACGAGCTTCTCGATGTAGACCGCGTCGTCGCCGAAGCTGCTCGCCGCCTCGGAGCGCGCCCGGCGCAGGGCCTCGGCGAGCTCGCCGGGGCCGTCCACCCGCCGCATGCCCTTGCCGCCGCCGCCGGCCGCGGCCTTGAGCATCACCGGGTAGCCGATTTCCTCGGCGACCCGCAGCGCCTCGGCCTCGTCGCGCAGGGGCTCGGTGGTGCCCGGCACGACGGGCACGCCGGCGGCCTTCATGCGGGCGCGGCTCTCGGTCTTGCTGCCCATCACCCGGATCGCCTCGGGCGGCGGGCCGACCCAGACCAGGCCGGCGTCGAGGACCGCCTGCGCGAAGTCGGCGTTCTCGGAGAGGAAGCCGTAGCCCGGGTGGATCGCGTCGGCCCCGCTGCGCCGCGCCACCTCGAGGATGCGGTCGGCGCGCAGGTAGCTGTCGCGGCTCGGCGCCGGGCCGATCGCGTAGGCCTCGACGGCGTTTCGCACGTGAAGCGCCTCGCGATCGGCCTCGGAGTAGACCGCGACGGTGGGAACGCCGAGCTCGTGGCAGGCCCGGATCACGCGGACGGCGATCTCGCCCCGGTTGGCGACGAGCACCTTGTTCAGGTCGGTGTGCTTGTGCTGGAACATCGCGCCTGACTAACCGGGCGCCGGCCGGCGGGCCGGCGCCGGGCTACGGTGGGGCCATGTGGTTCCTCATCCTCGGCTCGCTCGCCCTCGCCGCTCCCCTCGACCGCGCCCCCTGCCGGCTGCTC
>WGAH01000808.1 GCA_015489145.1 Deltaproteobacteria bacterium | reverse complement strand
CCCTGCGCCCCGACCACCTCGGCGTGAACGGCTACGCCCGCGACACCTCGCCCGCCCTCGACCGCATCGCCGCCCAGAGCATCGTCTTCACCCGGGCCTGGGCCCCGGCCCCGCGCACCCGGCCGAGCTTCCGCACCGCGCTGACGGGCCGCTGGCCCCTGGCGGCGATCACCGCCCCCACCCTCGCCTCGGTGCTCGCGCGCGCCGGCTTCACCACCGCCGGCATCGTCGCCAACGTCCACCTCTCGCCCAGGCTCGGCTTCGACGCCGGCTCCTCGTGGTGGGACTACCACGACGGCGCCAAGGCCGACGCCCAGGTCGAGCGGGCCACCCGCTGGCTGGAGACCCACGCCGACGAGGACGCCTTCCTGTTCCTGCACTTCATGGACCCCCACGTCTTCTACCTGCCGCCGGAGCCCTGGCGGGACCTGTTCACCGCCGGCCTCGACCGGGGGGTGGTCGACGACCGCTTCAACCGCTGGCTCGTCGAGGAGTGGCAGGAGCGCGGCCTGCTCGACGACGACGCCCGCGCCTTCATCGAGGCGCGCTACGACGGCGAGATCGCCTGGCTCGACCACAACCTCGCCCGCCTGTTCCGGGCGGTGGACGCCCTGCCCGGCGACACCCTCGTGATCCTGCACTCCGACCACGGCGAGGAGTTCTGGGAGCACGGCGGCTACGAGCACAACCACACCCTCTACGACGAGCTGACCCGGGCGATGCTCTGGGTGCGCCCTCCCGGGGGCTGGTCGGGCGGTCCCCACCGGATCGACGTCCCCGTCTCCCTCGTCGACCTCGCCCCGACCCTCGTCGAGCTCGCCGGCGTGCCCGCCGCCGACCGCCCCCCCACCGACGGCCGCTCCCTCGCCTCCCTGCTGCAACCCGGCGGCGACCCGGCATTTCCGCGCGACCGCCCCCTCCAGCTCGGCCACCTGATGTTCGACCGCGAGCGGTGGGGGGTGGTCCGCGACGGCGGGAAGTACATCCTCCAGACCGCCAGCGGCCACGAGGAGCTCTACGACCTGGGGGCCGACCCGGGCGAGCAGCAGGACCTCGCCGCCCACGCCGACCTCGCCCCCTGGTGGGAGGCCCTCTCCGAGGCCACCGGCTGGCCCGTGGGGCCCGGCCTGCGCGTGCGCCTGCACGGGCCCGCGGAGCCCTTCACCCTCCGCTTTCCCCAACCCGTCGAGGCGGCGGGGGTCATCGACCCCGAGGCGGCGCGCGAGCGGCGCGCCAACCTCGAGTGGGGGGAGGTGCCCGACCACACCCGCGCCGACGTGGCCGCGGTGAGCCTGTCCGCCGACCGCCGCGCCGTGCGGGTCGAGCCCGGACCGTGGGCGCGGGGCACGGTCTACGTCCTCGGCCCGACGGGGGTGGCCGGGGCCACCGTCGTCGACGCGGCCGGCGAGCGCCGCCTCGTCGTCGGCCCGCAGCTCCTCGGCGGCCGGCGGGGCGCCGTGAGCCCGGGCACGATCATCGTGCCCGAGGACAACGAGGCGCGCCGCCTCGCCGCCGAGCACGATCCCGACGCCATCGAGGCGCTGCGCGCCCTCGGCTACCTCGAGTAGGGGCCGATCCTCGGGCCGCCCCGCCTCCGCGAGGCGGGATCGCCCGGGGTCGCCGCCCTACCGGCCGAGGATCTCGCGCATGTCCTCGCGGTCGATGCGCTCCACCTCGCGGCGGACCTTCGCCGGGTCGGCCCCCTCGCAGGTCCAGTCGACGCCCAGCCGGAGCGCGAGATCCCCGGTCACCGCGAAGAAGGCGCCGAACTCGGAGATGTTGCTCGCGGCGGTGGCGTAGGGGCCGACGAAGCCGCTCATGATGCCCGGCATGTCCATGACGCCGAAGCCGTCGGCGAAGTCGGCCCACTGCAGGGTGGTGGGCTCGAAGCGCCACTGGAAGGGCCCGCCGGCGAAGGCCCCGCCCTCCGTGCAGCGGGCGTCGCCGGCCGCGTCGGCCTCGACGACGAGGCGCACCGGCGTCCACCCCGTGCAGTCCCGGCGGCTCATCACCATGACCTGCCGCCCCTCGCTGCCCGCCGAGTCGATCCAGCCCGAGCCCTGGCGGCCGAGGGCCCGGGGCAGGGCGCTGTCGTTCCAGGCCCGGCACAGGGCGGCGGCGAAGTCGGGGTCGAGAAAGCGCGGGGGCCCGGCGAGGGCCGGGGCGGCGAGGAGGAGGAACCAGCCCGTCATCGCAAGCTCCGGGGCGGGGGGTGCGCCCGGGACCATGCAGGTTTCGTGCCGCGCCGGCAGGCCCGGATTCGCCACCCCCCGTTCCACCGTGGAAACGTTCCGTTCCACGGCGTTGCAACGGGGTTCAACCCTCCTCGCGCTCCCGCAGGTCGAGGCCCCGGCGCCGGACCTCCCGCAGGGCGCGCTCGGGATCGACCGCCCGCTCCAGGGGCAGCGCCCCGGCGGGAAGCTCGCCCCGCGCGGCCATCGCGGTGACCACCGCCGCCGGGAAGGCCGTCGCGCGCTCCATGGCCGACAGCCCCTCGACCTCGTCGTAGCGGTCCTCCAGCTCGAAGACGATCCGCCGCGGCCGGCCGCCCCGGCGCCCCTCGATCACCGCCCGCACCAGGATGAGGTCGCGGAAGCCCGGATCCGAGAGCGCCGGCTCGGCGACGGCGGCGAACAGGTGCCGGGGCACCACCGCCGCGCCGTCCACCTCCACCGGGTCGAGGCCGAACAGGCCGAGGGCGTCGAGGAGGCGGAGCTGCGCCACGTGGCCCGGGTAGCGCAGCGTCTTGTAGTCGTAGCGGCCGACCCGCCCGGCAAAGGTGCGGGGCGCCGTCGAGGTGCCCCCGGTGGTCACGAAGGCCTCCAGCGGGCCCAGCCCCGGCCACTCCACCGCCTCGACCTCGGACAGCGCCGGCACCCGGGCCAGCCGCCCGTCGCGCAGCACCTCGGCGGTGCCGGTGTACTCGTTGATCAGCCCGTGGATCGAGAAGCTGATCGCGTAGTTCATCGGCGGGCGCGGGTGCTGGGGCAGGCCGCCGCAGTAGAGGCGGACGGCCTCCACCTCGTCGAGGCGGCCGATGCCCGCGGCGGCGAGCTGGTTGACCAGCCCGGGCGCCAGGCCGCAGTCGGGCACCACGCTGACCCCCCGCCGCCGCGCCTCGCCGTCCAGGGCGAGCTCGCGGTCGACCACCGCGGTGTTCCCCCCGAGGTCGTTGAAGTGGACGCCCTCGGCGACCGCCGCGGCGGCCAGGTCGGCGTTGAGGAAGTACGGCGCGCAGCTCAGGGCCGCGTCGGACCCGGCGAGGGCCGCCCGCACCCGTGCGACGTCGGCGGCGTCCACCCGCA
The DNA here is from genome assembly GCA_015489145.1 of Deltaproteobacteria bacterium. Lineage (GTDB taxonomy): Bacteria > Myxococcota_A > UBA796 > UBA796 > UBA2385 > S143-5. The sequence continues at coordinate 773 of WGAH01000808.1, read as the reverse complement.
GCCCCCGCACCGGAACCGCGACCCGCGCCGCCAGCCAGCGCAGCGCTTCGTCCAGGCGCGCCCCGTCCCGCTCCAGCAGCCGGATCTCGCCGGCCTCGCCGTGGCGGGCGAGGTCGAGGGCGGCGGCCCGCCCCTGGCGGCCAGCGCCGACGATCGCGTAGGTGTGGGCCATGGCGGGTCCTCCTCGCGGGGGGCTCAGTCGGAGCGGGCGAGCTCGGCCAGGGCCTCCCGCACGCGGTCGTAGGTCCACGGCTCGATGCCGGCCACCTTGCGGGCGAGGCGCGGGTCGATGCCCATCTCCTCGCAGACGCGCACCGCGAAGCGGCGCCGGCCCCGCCCCACCGGGAAGCGCAGGAGCACGCTGGCGCGCAGGTCGGGGTCGATGCCCTCCATGAGCCTGCCCATCGTGGCGCCTTCCTTGGCCTCGATCACCGCCGTGCGGTGCCCCGCGGCGGCCCGCCGGACCAGCAGCGCCCGGAGACGGCGGCCGAAGCCCGGCCGCAGGTGGAGGAAGGCGGGCCCGTCGATGATGAGGGGGGTGGGGGCGACCAGCTCGTCGGGCCAGGCGTCGTGCAGGACGTGCTCGTTCACCGCCCGGCGCAGCTCGGCGTCGGTCACGCGGTGGGCGTCCTCGCCCATCAAGCGGCGGGCGACGCTCGACTTGCCCACGCCCTGCGGCCCCATGACGAGGACGAGGGGGCGATCCCGGAGCACCCGGGGCAGTGGGCGGCGGCCGAGGAACTCGGAGCTGGTGCCGACGATCCAGCCCGGAC
>WGAH01000807.1 GCA_015489145.1 Deltaproteobacteria bacterium | reverse complement strand
TTTCTATCCAGGCGGTCGCCTTGATGAGCGTCGGCGGGAAGCTGCCGAGTCAGAAGGAGCGCGAATGATAGCCGCTGCTGCGGAAGCGGCGCAACGAGGCGGAGATCCCGTAGACCTGCTGCTGGGTGAGGTGCGTCGCCTGCTAGAGGCGTGGCACTCGTCGAGGGGTAGTTGGGTAGATGCACACTATGCGGTTGCTCAATGGAACAACATCGAGGAAACCACGAACGCCCGCGTGGAAGCTGCCTGTGCCGTAGCGCCCGCCGCATTTGGGCGTGCGCTTCGTCGCTGCGGAGTTGAGGAGATCGTCGGGAATCTGACGCTGCAGACGTTCTCGTACTCAGGTTTTCGCGAACTTTCCCGTGAATACGGCACGCCTGATGTATTGGCGATAGACGAACTCGGTCAGCTTGTCACGTTGGAATTCAAACTGGGGTCCAGCTACTCGGCCTTGCAGCACCTTCGCTACTTGAACCTACATTCGACCGCCAACGAGGTTCTGAATCCCGCCCCTGCAGTAGCGCCGGGAGTCCATCTGGTGGTCAGGCCATCCTGGGTGCATGGGCCGACCAGCGCCCGCGCGCTGGCAGCCGCCGGCGGCTGGTGGCACCGGGCAGCCGAGGGTAAATGGCTGGAAGCCGCAGTACCTGTTGACTCTGATCCTGCAAGTGCGGTCGATGATGTGATAGCCAGGTGCAAGAAGGGCGCTCGCGAGGAGAAGGCAGCATGGCTACGACCATGGTTGCCCCGGCTGAACAGGCAACCGCCTCGAATCTACGAATTGACTTGGTGGGCCTTTCGTAATGCGCTTGCCAAGGAGGCTCAAGGCGAGTTGGCCCTGAGTCTTCTCGATCGCGCGCTACCAGTCCTGGAGCATCGATGTCCGGTGATGGACCAGAGCCGCTAAGCTACGCTTGTCAACCACCATCCACCCCGAAACCCCGACAGCTGGCTGGAAGGGGCTGACTGGCTGGCGTGAGGTCAGCAGGGGTGTGCGGACACCTGGCACCTGGTAGGTGGCGGTGCGCGGCGGCTCGCCCTGGGGCACGTGCGGCAGGTTGGACGTGGCTGGGTGCAGGCGGGAGGTGGTGCAGGCAGGTGGGACGCCCTGCTGGAGAGGTCCGCCACCTGAAGGAGACGAGCTTCAGTCGAGGACGATGACCTTGGCGAAGAGGAAGCGCGTGGCGGCGAGGCGCTGGCGTTGGGGTACGGCGTGGGTGGCTTGGATGCGTCGGGCGGCGGGCGAACTCGGCGACGCTCAGGCCGCTCGCCTCCTGTTCCGACAGCACCTCTCGGGCCTCCTCCCGGGTTCAGCGGGTCCGTTTCGTGATGGGCATCGGCCACCTCCCTTTCGGCGTGGTGGAGGTAGCTGCCCGCAGCCGATCCGGCGACTGGGGATCAGCCGGTGCTTACGTCGCCCTGCACATCGGCCTCATCGCCTGGCAGAGGCGCTTCTTCACCGCAGCCGGCCGGCTGCTGCGTCTCCACGGGCGCGAGGTCCTCCACAGCCGCCCCAGCGCGGTCGTCATGGACATGTGGCGGTTCTACGCCCCGGAGCTCATCGGGTCCGCCTGATCTCGCCAGCACTGTTGCCGGGCCTCCGCCCCACCTTGGGAAAGGGGGCCGTTTGCCGCTGTGGCCTCTCGCTGGCCCCGATGGCCCCCCGACGCGCCCGCGGGGCGTTAGGGACGCGGGTCCGCCTGGACCCGGGAGGCCCGCATTGGAGACCGGACTGCTGCACCTTCACAAGGGGCTCGCCTACCTGGTGCTCCTCGTCGGCATCTTCGACCTCGCCCTCGCCATCGGCCGGGCGCGGACGGACGCCTCGGCGGCCAACCTCGCGCGGTGGACGCACCTCCTCGGCTTCCTCGGGGCCGGCCGCATCGCCGTCGGCGCCGGGGGGGCGCTGTGGATGGCGCTGCCCCACCGCACCCTCGGCACCTGGTGGCTGTGGCTCTCGCTGGCCCTGTGGCTCGGGGTCGAGGCCCTCGGGCACTTCCTCGTCCGCCCGGAGCTCGAGACCGCCCGCCTCGGCGGAACCGCCTCGGGGCGCCTCGTCCTCGGCGCCGCCCTGCAACTCCTCGCGGTGCTGGTCATCTTCGGGCTCATGTCGGCCTTCCGTTGAGTCACGACCCGGTGTCGGCGCCCGGTCCCGGCGGGGCTCCGGGTTAGCGGGCGGCCATGCCTGGACACCCCGATCCCGTCCTCACCCCCGTCGAGTGGTCCCCCAAGGGCGAGGCGATCGCCTGGCCCGAGGGGCCCGGCCGCCACAAGGTCGTCGTCTTCGGCGGCATTCCCGACGAGCAGGCCCGCGTGCGCGTCCTCCACCGGGGGCGCCACCAGTCCCACGTCCGCTTCGTCGAGGCGGTGGGCCGGCCCCACCCGAACCGCCGGCGCGCCCCCTGCGACCGCTACTTCGTCTGCGGCGGCTGCCCGGTCATGCACCTCGACCCGCCCGGCCAGGAGCGCTTCCGCCTGCACCTGGTCCGCCGGGAGCTCGCCGCCGCCGGCCTCGACGAGGCGGCGCTCGCCCCCGGGGGCGTCTGGACCGCCGAGGAATGGGACTACCGCCACGTCGTCAAGCTCGGCGTCGGCCGCTCGGAGCGCGGGCGGCTGCGGGTCGGCGCCTTCGCCCGCAACACCCGCGACCTGGTGGCCGTGCCCGACTGCCCGGTGGTGACCCCGGCCCTGCGCCGGGCGATGAAGGTGGTCGCCCACCACGTCATCGACATGGACGTGTTCCCCTACGAGCCCGCCACCGGGCGCGGGGTGCTCCGCTACGTCGTGATGCGCCAGAGCCGCGCCACCGGCCACATCCTCGTCACCCTGGTGGCCGGGCGTTCCTCGCGCCTGCTGCGGGCGCTGGCGACCCGCATCCAGGAGGGGCACGAGGCGGTGGTCGGCGTGCAGCTCCACCTCAACGACACCGAGGGCAACGCGATCTTTGCGGCCCCCGACGGCGAGGGGGCGGGCTTTTCCCGCCTCGCCGGGCAGGCCACCATCGAGGAGCGCCTTCTCGACGTGCGCCTCGAGGTGGGGGCCGGCGACTTCTTCCAGGCCAACCCGGTGGTGGCCGACCGCATGGCCGCCGACCTGCGCGAGGCCTTCGCCGACCTGCGCGACCGCCCGGTGGTCGACCTCTACAGCGGGGTCGGCGGCTTCGCCCTGGTGCTCGCGAAGGCCCACGGCTTCGCCATCGGCATCGAGCGCTTTCCCGGCGCCGTCGAGCGCGCCCGGGCCAACGCCCGCCTCAACCACCTCGACGCCGAGTTCCTCGCCGGCCCCAGCGCCGAGCTGCTCCCCCGGGTGGCCCAGCGCGTCAAGGGCAGCGGGCCGGTGGTCGTCGTCGACCCGGCCCGGCGGGGGCTCGAGCCCGGCGTCATCGAGGGCATCCTCGCCCTGGAGCCGGCGGCCCTGGCCTACGTCTCCTGCGGGCCCCGCTCCCTGGCCCGCGACCTCGCCACCTTCGTCGAGGCCGGCTGGAAGCCCCGGCGCATCCGGGCCTACGACATGTTCCCGAACACGGCCCACGTCGAGATGCTCACGGTGCTCGAGCCGCCGACGCCGCCGGTGCCCACCCGCCGCCGCCCGCGCCGCCGCCGGGTGCGGCCCTCCTGAGGC
>WGAH01000806.1 GCA_015489145.1 Deltaproteobacteria bacterium | reverse complement strand
CGCGGCCCGCGGGGGTGGGGCCGGCCGCGCGAGCCACCAGGCGATCCCCCCGGCCGCGAGGGCCGCCAGCCCGATCGCCGCGGCTCGACGCCTCATGCGAAGGCCGCCCAGGTGCGCTCGAAGGCCCCGGCGTAGGCGCGCACCAGCGCCGGGTCCTCGGTGATCAGGAAGTTCTCGCGGTTGTCGCGGTCGGCGCCCACCGTCCAGTTGAAGCTGCCCACCCACAGCGCCCGGCCGTCGCGCACGGCGAACTTGTGGTGGAAGTGGTGGGGGCTGCCGTCGAGTCGCACCGCCACGCCGGCGCGGCGCAGGCGGCGGATGTCGGAGCCGGGGTCGAAGCTCTTGTCGTCGTCGCTGAGCACCCGCACCCGCACCCCCCGCCGGTGGAGGTCGAGGAGCGCCTCGCTGAGGCGGTCGTGGGTGATGGTGAACACCGCCACGTCGAGCCGCCGCCGGGTGTCGCGAATGAAGCGCTCCACCGTCTCGACCATCGGGTCCTCGGGGCCGAACCAGGCGCGGCCCGGGCGGGGCCGCTCGGGGGCCGAGGACAGCACCAGGCCCGCCGCGTCTTCCAGCCAGTCGAGGACGCGGCGGTCGCGCGGGTCGCGGGCGCGGGCCCGGGCGGCGTCGAACAGGGCGGCCAGCAGCTCCCGCCGGCCGTCCTCGTCGAGGTCGGCCTCGGCGATCACCGCCCGCAGCGCCTTGCGCTCGGAGCGGCTCACGCGCTCGTCGTCCAGCGTCTTTTCGAAGTGCGCCGCCAGTTCCTGCACGGTGTCGCCCACCGATCACCTCCCGCGCTCCTCTATTCGCCCGATGCGGGCGCGCACGTCGCGCTGGTCCCGCGCGGGGCGCGCAGCCGGGGTCAAGGTCCGCCGGGAGCGGGCCGATGGGGGGTCGGGTGTGCTTCCGGGAGGACCCTCATGGACGTGGGCCGGCTCATCGACGCGGTGGACATCGGCGTGGTCGTCCTCGACCGCGACCTCGAGGTGCGGGACCTGAACCGCTGGGTGATCGACCACGCCGAGGCGAGCGAGCGGCCGCTGGTGGGGCGCAACCTCGCCGACCTCGCGCGGGGACTGCCCTACGACGCGCTGCGCCTCGCCGCCCGCGAGGCGCTGGCCAACGACAGCACCGTGCCGGTGGACGGCGACGCGGCGCGGCTGATCGCCGTGGGCCTCGGCCTCGCCCGGAGCTTGCGGGAGGCCGGCGGCTTCGCCATGCGCTTCCGGCCCGTGCGGGACGAGGCGGACCCGCGGGTGCTGCTCAACATCGTCCGGGAGGCGGCGGGGGAGGCGCTGGAGGAGCCGCCCCGCCGGGGCGTGCCGCCGCGGGTCCACGACCGCATCGCCGTGCTGGAGCGCCTGGAGGGGCTGCTGGCGCGGGCGCGGGCCGTCGGCCTGCCGATGGCGGTCCTCGTGCTCGACCTCGACGGGGTGGGGCAGGTCAACCAGGCCCACGGGCTCGCCGCCGGAGACGCCGCCATCGCCCACCGCGCCGAGCTGCTCACGCGGCTGGTGCGGGGCCACGACCTGGTGGGCCGCCTGTGGGGCAACTGCTTCCTCGTCGCCCTGCCCGGGGCCGAGGGCGAGGGGGCGATGCTGGTGGCCGAGCGCCTGCGCCGGGCCTTCGAGCGCCAGCCGGCTCCGACCCTGGCCGGCGAGCTGTTCGTCACCGCGAGCCTCGGGCTGGCCGAGGGCGAGGGCGAGGCCGACGCGCTGGTCCTGCGGGCCGAGGCCGCCATGCGCGAGGCGAAGATCCGCGGCCGCAACCGCGTCGAGCGGTGGTCCCCGGAGATGGGGGCCGTTCCCGCCGGCGGCGCGGTCCTGCCCCTACGGCGCTGAGTCGCCGGCGGCCGGCGGCGGGGCCTCGGGGCGCAGCACGCCGGTGATGCGGTTCGCGGGATCGAGGACCAGCCGGGCGATCCCGCGCACCCCCTCGGCGTCGAGCTTCCGCCAGCCCTCGGCCTCCTCGACGATGGCCGAGAACGGCTCGCCGCGCTGCCGGTTGGCGAGGATGGCCTCGGCCCACCAGGCGTTGCCCTGGCGGGTCACCTCCCAGCGGCGGCGCTGCTGCTCGACGAGGGCGGCGATGGCGGCGGGGGAGAGGAGGTCGTCGCGGAGGCGCTCCACCACGTCGTCCAGCGCGGCGCGCAGCTCGGTGACCCGCTCGGGGTCGCACTGGAAGGCGACGGTGACCGCGGCGGCGGGCTCGGGCACCTCGGCGACGTGGGCCTGCACCGTCACCGCGTAGGTGCCGCCCAGCTCCTCGCGCAGGCGGGCCGACAGCGCGTCCCGGAGCACGGTGCCCAGGGTCTGCACCAGGTAGCGGTTGCGGGGGGTGCTCTCGAAGTGCGCGGCGGCGTAGCGCACCTGCACCAGCGCCTTCGGGTCGTGGCCGGCGCGGACGGCCAGCTCGTGGACCCCCTCCGCGGGCCGGATGCCCCGGTCCTCCCAGCGCTGGGGCTCGGTGGCGGCGGGGATGCTCGCCAGCCAGGTCTCGACGAGGGGCCGGACGGCGTCCGGGTCGAAAGCGCCGGCGATCACGACGATCCCGTCGCCGGCGTCGCCGAAGTGCCGGCGGTAGGCGGCCCGGGCGCGGTCGAGGTCGAGGCGGTCGAGGTCGGCGAGGCTCCACGGGGCCATGCGCGGGTGGTTCCGCCAGAGCACGCGGTCCCAGGCGTCCTGGAAGCGGGCCCGGGGGTGGCTGTCGCGGTCGGCGAGCCAGGCGGCGAGCTGCTCGCGGGTGCGGGCGAAGGCGTCGGGGTCGAGGCGCGGGCGCTGGCTGGCGAGCCAGGCGAGTTGGAACAGGGTGGGCAGGTCGTCGGGGGCCGCGCCCCCGGCCAGCTCCTCGTCCCAGGTGCCCAGGAGCGGCTGGAAGCCGGCGACGACGCCGGCCAGGGCGGATTCCAGCGCCTCGGCGTCGAGGTCGCCGAGCCCCGAGGCCCGGGCGATCATCGGGGCGGTGCGGGCGGAGACGAGGTCGGCGTCGTCCTCGACGGAGGTGCCCCCCGGCGACCACCAGCGCCAGGCCACCGGCTCGGAGGCGGCGCCTTCCGGCCGGAGCACCACGGTCATGCCGTTGGAGAGGGTCCAGACGAGGCCGTCGATGTCCCGGGCGCGGCGCTCGCGGACGATGCGGCCGGGTTCGGGGGCCTCGGTCACGAGTGAGGCCGGGCCCGCGTGCGCCTCGGGTGGGGCGAGGTCGGCGGTGGCGGCGGCGTCGAGGGCGGCGAGGAGGTCGCCGCCGGTGACCGGCGGGGCGCGGGTGGGCAGCGAGGCCCCCACGGCGAGGTTGCCGTCCAGCGCGGCGGCCAGCGCCCGGTTCACCTCGTCGAGGCCGATGGTCGGTAGCACCGCCCGCACGTAGGCCACCTCGGCGGCCGCGCCGGGGACGGGCTCGTCCACGGTGACGTGGCGCTCGAGCTCGGCCACCGCCTCGGCTCCGGTCTCCTCGGCGGCGCGGGCGGCGTAGTCCTCGTAGGACCGCGCCAGCGCCCGCTTCGCCCGGTCCAGCTCGTCGGCGGTGGCGCCGTAGCGGTGCGCGCGCTCGACCTCCTCGGCGGCGAGGCGCACCGCGTCGGCGAGCCCCTCGTCGGTGGCGACGCCCTGGATCGCCTCCAGCCTCACCCCGGGCAGGATGCGCTGCGGGCTGTAGGCCGCCCCGAGGAGCGGGGCGTCGGGCTGGCGGGACACGCGCTCGAGGCGCCGGTCGAGGATCGAGGTCACCAGGGAGTCGAGGATGAGCTGGCGGTAGGCGCCCCAGGTCTGTCCCTCCGGGTAGGGGCGCGCCCGGCCGAGGCTGAAGGTGGTGCGGGCGGTGCTCGGGTCGGCGACGAGCAGGGTGCGCCGGTGGCGGGCTTCCCCGGAAGGCTCGGGAAGCTCGGGCAGGACGCGGGGGCGCGGGTCCTCGGGGCCGGCGAGATCGGCGAAGCGGGCGGCCAGCTCCTCCGTGACGGCGGCGGGATCGATGTCTCCGGCGGCGAGCACGCGCATGAGGTCCGGGCGGTACCAGTCGCGGTGGAAGCGCATCGCCGCCTCGCGGGTGAGGCTCCGCAGGGACTCCTCGGTGCCGATGGGGTCGCGCTCGGCGTAGCGGGAGCCCGCGAGGAGGGTGCCGAACCAGGCGTCGCGCCAGCGCTGCGCGGCCCCGCGCGAGCGGCGCCACTCCTCGATGACGATGGCGCGCTCCTTCTCGAAGGCGTCCGGGGCGAAGTCCAGCGGGCCCGCCTGGTCGCGGAGCACCGTCAGCGCCGTGTTCCAGGCGTCCGGGTCGTCGGTGGGCACCGTGAGCCGGTAGATCGTGTGCGTGTAGCCCGTGGTCGCGTTGACGTCGGCGCCGAAGCTCATGCCGAGGGACTCCAGCGCGCCGACCATCGTGCCCGGCGGGAAGTGCGCGCTGCCGTTGAAGGCCATGTGCTCGACGAGGTGCGCCACGCCGCGCTGATCGTCGTCCTCCTGCACGCTGCCGGCGAGGACGACCAGCCGGAGCTCGGCGCGGTGGGCGGGACGCTCGGCGTGCTCGGCGTAGGTCACGAGCCCGTTGGGCAGCTCCCGGCGGGTGACGCCCGGGTCGAAGGGGAGCGGCGCGTCGTCGGGGGGCGGCGCGACCTCGGCGGGGGGCCGGGT
>WGAH01000805.1 GCA_015489145.1 Deltaproteobacteria bacterium | reverse complement strand
TCCCCCCGCCGGCCGGCGCAGGCCGAGGGCGATGAACATCAGGGCGAGGCCGTGGTAGACGACGCGCTCGAGGGCCGCCGGGGGGGCGGGGTGAGGTTCTGGACGGGAGCGGGGCTCCTCGACCTGCTCCTGCTCGCGTTGGCGCTGTTGGTGGCGCGGGCCGCCGTGCGCGCCGTCCCCCGGCTGCGCCGGGCGGCGGTGCCCGAGGCGCTGCTGGCGGGCCTGGTGGCGTGGCTGCTCGGCCCGGCCCTCCTCGGCTGGCTCCCCCTCGACCCGGCGGCCCTCGAGCGCGTCGTCTACCACGGCCTCGCCCTGATGTTCATCGCCCTCGGCCTGCGCCGGCCGGCGGGGGGAAGGGCGTCGCCGGGCGCCCGGTCCATCGCCTTCGCCGTGCCCTTCATCGCCGTCGTGCAGGGGGCCATCGGCCTCGGCATCGTGCTGGCCTGGTCGCGCTGGGTGGAGCGCGTCCACCCGGGCGTGGGCTGGATGCTGCCCCTCGGCTTCTCGCAGGGCCCCGGGCAGGCCCTGAGCATGGGGACCGCCTGGGAGGACTCGAGCGGCTTCGCCCACGGCGGGCAGGTCGGCCTCGTCCTCGCCGCCCTCGGCTACGCCTGGTGCGCGGTGGTGGGGGTCGGCCTGTTCCACCTGGGCCGCCTGCGCGGGTGGGTGGTTCCGCCCGAACCGACCGCCTCGCCGCTGGCGGCGCTGGGGGGCGGCGAGCGGCCGGCGGCCACCGCCGAGGGCGACATGGAGCCGCTCACCATGCAGCTCGTGCAGGTGGGGGTGACCTACCTCCTCGTCTACGGCGCCCTGCGGGGGCTCTCCGTCCTCCTGGGCGGCCGGCCGGCGCTGGCCTCGATGGTGTGGGGCTTCCACTTCATCCTCGGCCTGCTCGCCGCCCTGCTGGTGCGGACGGTGCGCGACCGCCTCCTCGGCGCGTGGCGGGCGGTTCCCGAGGCGGTGGAGGCCCAGCAGGACCTCCTGCTCTCGCGCATCGCCGGCGTCGTGGTGGACCTCACGGCGGTGGCCGCCATCGCCGCCGTCCGGGTGGAGCTCGTGCGCTCGATGGGCCCGATCCTCCTGCTGCTCGCCCTCGTCGGTGGTCTCGCGACGGCCTGGCTCAGCCTGTGGCTCGCGCGGCGCGCCTTCCCCGGCGACCCCTTCGGGCACGCGCTGGTGCTGTTCGGCATGTCGAGCGGCACGCTGCCCACCGGGCTCGTGCTCCTGCGCCTCGCGGACCCGGACCTCCGCGGAGAGGCGGCCAGCGACGTGATCCTCGGCGTCACCGGCGCCGTGGTGCTCGGGGCGCCGCTGCTTCTCGTGGTGATGCCGATGCCGGTGCTCGGCTGGCCGGACGCCTACCCCGCCGCCGTGTGGCGCACCCTGGGGGTGCTCGCCCTCTACGCCGCGGCGCTGCTCCTCGGCTGGTGGCGCCTCGGCCCCCTCCGGCTGCACCGGCCGCTGCGGCGCCTGTGGCCGGACCGGCCCGCCTGAACGGACGAAGGCCCCGGGGGATGCCCCCGGGGCCCGGCGGGTGCGGCGTGGACGACCTAGAAGCAGCCGTCGCTGTAGGTGTAGGTGTAGCCGCCCGGCCAGTCGTAGCCGAAGGTCTCGCCGTCCCAGGAGGTGCTGGCCCAGGTGATCCCGTACCAGTTCTCGTAGTAGGAGGACGTGAACATCAGCACGTCGTAGTAGGTGTACTCGTAGCCGTAGTACTCGTAGGACCAGGTGCTCGCGAAGCCGTAGGACCACTCGGCGTCGTCGTAGTCGGAGGCGACGACCCCGTACAGGGTGCAGCCCTCCTCGGTGTCGTTCTGGTAGAAGGAGTCGTAGGACTTGAGGTCGAAGGCCCAGTCGCAGGCCTCGCAGTCGTCGCGGGCGCCCTCGTCGGAGACGTAGCTGGCGACGCGGCAGATGTCCTCGCCGGTGGCGAGGTCGACGATGTAGAAGTCCTCCCAGCCGTTCTCGTAGGCCGTGCCGTCGGTGACGGTGGCGCCGCCGTAGTAGCCGACGACGGCGAAGCCGGTGTCGCAGTCGGAGCCGCCGTCGCCGGCGCCGCCGTCGCTGGAGCCGCCGTCGCTGGAGCCGCCGTCGCTGGAGCCGCCGTCGCTGGAGCCGCCGTCGGTGACGTCGCCGCCGGTGTCGTCGGTCTTGTCGTCGCAGGCGGCGACCGCCATGGAGAGGCCGAGCAGGATCGCCCAGGTGAACTTGGTGTTGAGAGCCATCACGCCTCCTCGCGTGTCGGGTGGTTCGGCAGGACGGAGCATAGTGGGCGGAGCATCGCGCTGCAAGCCCCGGGAACCCGGGACCGGTCGGACCGGGGGCCGGGGGGGTTGAGGAAAACCGCGCCGCCCGGGGTGGGAT
>WGAH01000804.1 GCA_015489145.1 Deltaproteobacteria bacterium | reverse complement strand
GGATAGGGGGGCGGCCTTCGTTCCGGACGAGGATCGCGCCCGGGGCTCCCATCCAGGAGGACCACCCATGATCGACATCCAGGCCATCGAGAAGCTCTACGCCGCCCAGGCCGAGCGCCACGCCATCGGCCGCCGCCGCCTCGGCCGGCCCCTCACCCTCGGCGAGAAGATCCTCTTCGCCCACCTCGTCGACCCGGAGAACCAGCCCTTCGAGCGCAAGAAGAGCTTCCTCGCCCTGCGGCCGGACCGCGTCGCCATGCAGGACGCCACCGCCCAGATGGCGCTGCTGCAGTTCATGGTCGCCGGCAAGGACGACGTGGCCCTGCCGAGCACCGTCCACTGCGACCACCTGATTCGCGCGTACAAGGGCGCCGACGAGGACCTGCCGACGGCCCTCGACGAGAACGCCGAGGTCTACGAGTTCCTCCGCACCGCCGCCGGCCGCTACGGCCTGGGCTTCTGGAAGCCCGGCGCCGGCATCATCCACCAGGTCGTGCTCGAGAACTACGCCTTCCCGGGCGGCCTGATGATCGGCACCGACTCCCACACGGTCAACGCCGGCGGGCTCGGCATGGTGGCGGTGGGCGTCGGCGGGGCCGACGCGGTGGACGCGATGGTCGGCCTGCCCTGGGAGGTGCTCAACCCGGGCTTCATCGGCGTGCGCCTCACGGGCGAGCTGCAGGGCTGGGCCAGCCCCAAGGACATCATCCTGCGCGTGGCGGAGCTGCTCACCGTGAAGGGCGGCACCAACCACATCGTGGAGTACTTCGGGCCCGGAGCCCGCACGATCTCCTGCACCGGCAAGGCCACGATCTGCAACATGGGCGCCGAGCACGGCGCGACCAACTCGGTCTTCCCCTTCGACGAGCGCATGGCCGCCTACCTGCGGGCCACCGGCCGCGAGGCCGTCGCCGACCTCGCCGAGAAGCACGCCGCCGAGCTGCGCGCCGACCCCGAGGTCGAGGCCGACCCCGAGCGCTTCTACGACCGGGTCCTCGAGATCGACCTCAGCACCCTCGAGCCGCGCCTCGTCGGCCCCCACACCCCCGACCGCGGGCGCAGCATCGCCGACATGGCCGCCGAGGCCGACCGCGAGGGGTGGCCGCGCAAGGTCACCTACGCCCTCATCGGCTCCTGCACGAACTCCTCCTACGAGGACATCAGCCGCGCCGCCTCGGTGGCCCGCCAGGCCCGCGAACGCGGCATGAAGGCGGCCAGCGGCTTCATGATCAGCCCGGGCTCCGGCCAGATCATGGAGACGATCACCCGCGACGGCTTCACCGAGGACTTCGGCGCCATCGGCGGCGTGGTGCTCGCCAACGCCTGCGGTCCCTGCATCGGCCAGTGGAAGCGGGACGACATCGAGAAGGGCGACGTCAACACCATCGTCAACTCCTTCAACCGCAACTTCCGCGGCCGGGCCGACGGCAACCCCGAGACCCTGTCCTTCATCGGCTCCCCGGAGCTGGTCACCGCCATCGCCATCTCCGGCGACATCGGCTTCGACCCGCGCCGCGACGAGCTGACCGCGCCGGACGGCACCACCTTCAAGCTCGAGCCGCCGATGGGCGAGGAGCTGCCGCCCGCCGGCTTCGTGCCGGATCGCACCGGCTTCATCGCGCCCCTGCCCGTCGAGGAGCGGCGTTCCGTCGAGGTGATCATCCCGGAGGGCAGCGAGCGCCTCGAGCGCCTCACCCCCTTCGAGCCCTGGGACGGCCAGGACTTCGCCGGCCTGCGGATCCTCGTCAAGGCCCAGGGCAAGTGCACCACCGACCACATCTCGGCTGCCGGCCCCTGGCTGCGCTACCGCGGGCACCTCACCAACATCTCGGGCAACCTCATGCTCGGCGCCCACAACGCGCTCACCGGCGAGTTCGGCGTCGGCATGGACTTCGTGAGCGGCGAGAAGGCCCCGCACCCCGACATCGCCCGCCACTACAAGGCGGTGGGGCAGCCCTGGGTGATCGTCGGCGACGAGAACTACGGCGAGGGCTCCTCGCGCGAGCACGCCGCCATGGAGCCGCGGCACATGGGCTGCCGGGCCGTCATCGCCCGCTCCTTCGCCCGCATCCACGAGACCAACCTCAAGAAGCAGGGCGTGCTGCCGCTCACCTTCGCCGACCCGGCCGACTACGACCGCGTGCGCGGCGACGACGTGGTGGACATCGTCGACATCGCCAGCATCGAGCGGGGCGGCTCGCCCACCCTGGTGCTGCACCACGCCGACGGCACCGAGGAGCGCATCGCCACCCGCAACTCGCTGTCGCGCGAGCAGTTCGAGTGGTTCAAGGCGGGCAGCGCCCTCAACAAGATCCGCGCCGACCAGGCCGCCCGGGGCTGATCCCCCGGGCCACCGGACGACCGGCCGGCGCCGCCTCCTCCGGGGGGCGGCGCCTCGCGCGTTCGGGGCGGGATCAGCCGCCGACGCCGAGCAGCATCGGCTGGCCGGTGCGCTCCACCACCGTGCGCCACAGGGGACCGTCGGGGTCCACGCGCTTGCGGCCCCGGTTGACCACGGCGAGGGGGACGTGGGTGAAGCAGCCGGCCCAGTGGCCGACGAGCATGCCGGTGCGGCCGGCCATGGCGGCGTGGACCGCGTGCTCGGCGAGCTGGCTGCAGAACAGGGCGTCGCCGGCGTTGGCCGGGGCGGCGCGCACGATGTAGCTCGGGTCGATGTACTTGACGACCACGTCCATGTCGGCGAGGGCGGCGCGCAGCTCGTCGCGGAGGAAGACGCCGATGTCGCCGAGCTTGCGGTTGCCGCTGGGGTCGCGCTCGCCGGTGTCGGGCAGCAGGTCCTGGCCGGCCCCCTCGGCGACGACGATCACCGCGTGCCCCCGCCGGGCGAGGCGCCGGCGCAGCCAGTCCGTCACCCCGCCCTCGCCGTGAATCGCGAAGGGGATCTCCGGGACGAGGACGAGGTTGACGTCGCCGGAGGCCAGCGCGGCGTTGGCGGCGATGAAGCCGGCGTGCCGGCCCATGAGCTTGACGATGCCGACGCCGTGGCGCGCGCCCACCGCCTCGATGTGGGCGGCGCGAATCGCGTCGACGGCGCGGCTCACGGCGGTCTCGAAGCCGAAGGTGCGGTCGACCCAGGGCAGGTCGTTGTCGATGGTCTTGGGCACGCCGATCACGGCGATGCGGGCGCCGCGACGGCGCAGCTCCTCGTCGATGGCGGCGGCGCCGCGCATGGTCCCGTCGCCGCCGATGACGAAGAGCGCGTCGACCCGCAGTTTCTGGAGCTGGTCGGCGATGGCCGAGGGGTCGCGGGGCCCCCGGGAGGAGCCGAGGATGGTGCCCCCGTGCAGGTGGATGCCCGACACCACGTCGGGGTCGAGGGGCATGGGG
>WGAH01000803.1 GCA_015489145.1 Deltaproteobacteria bacterium | reverse complement strand
GGTCGTAGACGCCGCGCACGGCCCACAGGGCCTGGCGACGGTCGAGGCCGAAGCCGCGGAAGGCGTCGGCCCGGGCGAGCACGGCGAGGGTGTCGCGGTCGAGGCCCGTGCGGCGGGCGAAATCGCCGACGCCCCGGAAGGGGGCCTCGGCGCGGGCGCGCTCGATGGCCCGGGCGGCGGCCTCGCCGAGCCCCTTGACGAGGCGGAAGCCCACCCGGAGGGCCGGCGGTTCGGGAGGGCCCCCGCCGGCCGGGTCGTCGCGCGGGAGGGTGCGGGGTTCGAGGGTGCAGTCCCAGGCGCTCGCGCTCACGTCGACCGGGCGGACCTCGACCCCGTGCCGCCGGGCGTCGGCGAGGAGGGTGCGCGGCGAGTAGAAGCCCATCGGCTGGCTGTTGAGGAGGGCGGCGCAGAAGATCGCCGGGTGGTGGCACTTGAGCCAGGCCGAGACGTAGATGAGGCGGGCGAAGCTGGCGGCGTGGGACTCCGGGAAGCCGTACTCGCCGAAGCCCTGGATTTGCGCGGCGATCTGCTCGGCGTAGGCGCGGTCGATGCCCCGGGCCACCATGCCGGCGACGAGCTCCTGGCTGAGCTGTTCCAGGCCGCCGCGCTTGCGCCAGGCCCCCATCGCCCGGCGCAGGGCGTCGGCCTGGCCGGGGGTGAAGCCGCCCACGGCCACCGCCATCGCCATGACCTGTTCCTGGAAGATCGGGACGCCCAGGGTGCGCTCGAGGATGGGGCGGAGGGCGGGGTGAGCGTAGGTGACGGGTTCCTCGCCCCGGCGGCGGCGCAGGTAGGGGTGGACCATGCCGCCCTGGATCGGCCCCGGCCGGACGATGGAGGTCTCGATGACGAGGTCGTACCAGCACCGCGGCCGGAGCCGCGGGAGCATCGACATCTGGGCGCGGCTCTCGATCTGGAAGACGCCCACGGTGTCGGCGCGGCCGATCATGTCGAAGACGGCCGGGTCCTCGGAGGGCACCGTCGCCAGCGACAGGACGCGCCCCGTCCAGGCCCGCACGAGGTCGAAGGCCCGGCGGATCGCCGTGAGCATGCCGAGGGCGAGGAGGTCGACCTTGACGAAGCCCACGATGTCGATGTCGTCCTTGTCCCACTGGACGACGGTGCGCCCGTCCATGGTGGCGGGTTCGACGGGGACGAGGTCGACCAGGGGGGCGTCGGAGACGGTGAAGCCGCCGACGTGGACGCCGATGTGGCGCGGCAGGCCCTCGGCCTCGCCGGCGAGCCACACGGCGAGGCGCACCCGGCGGTCGGCCGGGTCGAGGCCGGCGTCGCGAAGCTGGGCCTCGGTGATGGGGCCGCGCTCGAACCAGTGGAGGCGGCGGGCCAGGCGGTCGACCTGGTCGGCGGACAGGCCGAGGGCCCGGCCGATGTCGCGCACGGCGGATCGCCGGCGGTAGCGGATCACCTCGTCGACCATGGCCGCCCGGTGCCGGCCATACCTGCGGTAGACGTACTGGATGACCTCCTCGCGGCGCTCGTGCTCGAAGTCGACGTCGATGTCGGGGGGTTCGCCGCGCTCCTCGGAGATGAAGCGCTCGAACAGGAGGCTGGAGGAGGCCGGGTCGACGGCGGTGATGCCGAGGGCGAAGCACACCGCCGAGTTGGCGGCGCTGCCCCGGCCCTGGCAGAGGATGCCGCGCTCGCGGGCGAAGCGCACGATGTCGTGGACGGTGAGGAAGTAGGCGGGGAAGTCGAGCTTCTCGATGAGGCGGAGCTCGTGTTCCACCTGGTCGCGCACCCGTTCGGGCACGCCCTCGGGGTAGCGCCAGGCCAGCCCCCGCCGGGTGAGCTCGCGCAGCCAGCTCATGGGGGTGTGATCCGGGGGGACGACCTCGCGCGGGTAGCGCCAGGCGAGCTGGTCGAGGCCGAAGCGGCATCGATCGGCCACCTCCCAGGCGCGGTCCAGCGCTTCGGGGACCTCGGCGAAGCGCCGGCGAAAGCGCTCGGGGGAGACGAGGACCCGGGCGTCGTTGGGCTCGAGGATGCGGCCGGCGCGCTCGACGGTGGTGTGGAGGCGGATCGCCGTGAAGACGTGCTGGAGCGGCAGGCGGCGGGGGTGGTGGACCAGCACGTCGCCGGTGGCGAGGAGGGGCAGGCCCGCGCGGCGCGCCAGGGCGCGGGCCCGGGCGAGGCGTTCCGGGTCGTGGCCGTCGAGGCGGCGGACCAGGCCCAGGGAGGCGTGCTCGCCGAAGGCCTCGGCCACCCGCGCGGCGCGGTCGGCCGTCCAGTCGCCGAGGAGGATGGCCTCGAGGCCGGCGGCCCGGTCGAGGACCGCGTCGAGGGGGACGCGGGCGCGGCCCTTGCGGACGCCCGGGCGGCCGTGGGGCCCGTCGCCGCCGGGCGAATTGCCGGGGCCCTCGACCGCGAGGCCGGCGGGGCGCGAGGCTTCGGCGGGGTTTCCCTCGGGGAGCTCGCCGCCGCAGCGCGCCAGGGTGAGGACGCGGCTGAGGTGGGACCAGCCCCCGGCATCGCGGGCGAGAAGGGCCAGGCCGGGGCCGCCCCGGATCGTGACGAGCGCGCCGCAGACGAGGCGCGGAAGGGGGCGGCCGGGATCGTCGAGGCGGAGGCGCTGGAGGTGCCGGTGGGCGCGGGGCAGGGCGTAGACCCCGTCGCGGTCGGTGATCGCGATGGCCCCCAGCCCCAGCTCGGCGGCGCGGTCGATCACTTCCTCGGGGCTGCTCGCGCCCTCGTGGAAGGAGAAAGCCGTGCGGCAGACCAGCTCGGCGACGGGGGCGGCCATCAGCGATCCCACCACCCGTGCAGGGCCCACTGGCCGTCCTCGCGGTAGATCCAGGCCTTGCGGCCGTCGGCCAGGGTGACCTGCCAGTAGTCCCGGGCGAAGGGGGCGTCCCACCACTCGCCGGCGATGCGCTCGGGGCCGCGAACCGCGACGACCTCGATCCACCGCCCCTCGGCGAGGACGGCGCGGGGGACGCCGCTCGGCGGCGTTCGCACGTCGATGGCGAGGGG
>WGAH01000802.1 GCA_015489145.1 Deltaproteobacteria bacterium | reverse complement strand
CTCCGAGAACGCGGGGTCGGCGGTCAGAACTGGTAGTAGATGAACTGCGGGCCCCGAATGCCGAAGGAGGCCACCAGGGCCAGGGCGGCGGCGCTCACCAGGGCCCACGCCGGCCCGGACGAGAGGATGCGGCGCTTGAGATCGAGGTAGCGCTGGGCCTCGTGGGCGAGGAAGACGACGAGGAGCCAGGCGAAGCCGAGCCAGACCTCCATCGGCAGCCGCGAGGGCTCGGCGATCACGGCGAGGTAGGGGCCGAGCCCCTCCAGGAAGATCGCCCGCACGTAGCGGGTGGCGGCCGGCCAGTCCGGGGTGCGGAAGAAGATGTTGATCGAGGCGATCATGAGGAAGGTGTTCCAGCAGCACAGGTAGAACCAGGCCCGCTCGGTCCAGCGGCGGCCGGCGAAGCGGGAGGACAGCCAGCGCAGGGGCCGCCGCAGCAGGCGGTGGCCGACCATGGTGGCGCCGTTGAGCAGGCCCCAGACCAGGAAGTTGTTGCTCGCGCCGTGCCACAGCCCGCTCAGGAACATCACGGCCAGGATGTTGGCCTGGGTGCGGACCACCCCCTTCCGGCTGCCGCCGAGGGGGATGAAGATGTAGTCGCGAAACCACTCGCTCATCGACAGGTGCCAGCGCCGCCACCGCTCGGGGATCGAGGGCACGACGAAGGGCAGGTCGAAGTTGGGGCGGATGTGGTAGCCGAGGAGCAGGCCCAGCCCGATGGCGATGTCGGAGTAGCTCGAGAAGTCGACGTAGATCTGGCAGGTGAACAGGAGCTGCGCGGCGGCGGCCCGGGGCCCGTCGACGTGGGCGAGGCCCGCGCCCTCGTAGAAGGGCGCGATGATGCGGGCGAGGCGGTCGGCGATCACCACCTTCTTGACGAAGCCGAGGAGCACGAGGAACACGCCCTCGCGCACCATGGCCCGGCTCAGCCGGAAGGGGCGGGCGAACTGGGGCAGGAGGTGGGCGGCGCGCTCGACGGGACCGGCGACGAGTTGCGGGAAGAAGGAGACGTACAGGGCGAAGCGCAGGAAGTTCCGCTCGGGTTCGACCTCCCGCCGGTACACGTCCACGGTGTAGCCGAGGGTCTGGAAGGTGTAGAAGCTGATCCCCACCGGCAGCACCAGGTGCAGCATGTAGCGCTCGCCGTCCAGCGACAGGCCCAGGGCGGCGGCGGCCTGCACCAGCTCCGAGACGAAGAAGTCGTGGTACTTGAAGAAGCCGAGGAGGCCGAGGTTCACCGCGAGGCTGAGGCCGAGCCAGGCCTTGCGGCGGCCCTCGGTGGCGGCGGCGGCGACCCCCTGGGCGGCGACGAAGTCGACCGCGGTGCTCAGCAGGATGAGCGAGAGCAGCCACGGGTCCCAGAAGCCGTAGAACACGTAGGACATGACCAGCAGGAAGACGACCTTCCCCCGGTCGGGCAGGCGGTAGTAGACGAGGATCACCAGCGCCAGGAAGGCGACGAAGATCTTGGAGTTGAACAGCACCGCCCGCCCCCGCTACATCTGCCGCCGGTAGGCCGCGGCGTCCACGGGCACCTCGACGAGGTGCACCCCGCCGGCGCGCACCGCCTCGGCCACCGCGCGCCCCGCCTCGCCGGCGTCGGCGACCCGCCGGCCCCGGGCCCCGAAGGCCCGGGCGAGGGCGACGGCGTCGAAGGCGCCGGGCCGCACGCCGCGCCGGGGCAGGCGGGCGCGTTCCTGCTTGAGGTCGATGAGGCTCAGCGCCGCGTCGGCGTAGACCACCACGACCAGGTCCAGGCCGAGGTCCACGGCGGTGCCGATCTCGCCGGCGACCATCGCCAGGCCGTGGTCGCCGGTGATGCACGCCGCCGGGCGGTCCTCGCACAGGGCGGCGGCGATCGCGTAGGGGAGCCCGGCCCCCATGCTGCTGTAGCCGTTGGATTGCAGCATCCGGCGCGGCACCCGGAAGCGCAGGGCGTGGGAGGCCGCGATGCGGTGGGCCCCCACGTCGAGGGCCACCGCCGTGTCCGGGGGAAGGGCGGCCTGCACCGCCCGCGCCACCGCCGCCGGGCCCCGGGGCCCGTCGTCGAAGGGGCCGGACCAGCGGGCCGGGGCGACCTCCTCGGGCCGCCAGTCCGAGGGGGCCGCCACCGCCGCCAGGGCGTCCAGCGCCGGCGCCGCCGGGGTGGTGAGGGCGGCGACCACCCGGGCCCCCGGCAGCGCCGGCGGCCCCGCCGGGTCGAGGGCGACGACCGGCACCTCGCCGGGCCAGCCGGCCAGCCAGTGCGCCCGGAGCTCCACCGGGTCGAGGCCCACCGCCACGACGAGGTCCGCCCGGGCGAGCAGGGCGCGCTGGCGGGCGTCCACCACCGGGCTGAGGCCGAGGGCGCCGGCGGCCCAGGCCGAGGCGGGGGTGCTCCCCGTCTCGTCGAGGAGGCCCTTGGCCTCGTAGGTGGTGAGCACCGGCGCCCGCCACCGGGTCGCGAGGCGGGCGAGGGCCGCCGCGGCGGCGTCCGAGCGGTCGCCGAGACCGGCGACGATCACCGGGCGGCGGGCATCCCGGGCGAGGTCGAGGAGGGGCGTCGGGTCGTCGGCGG
>WGAH01000801.1 GCA_015489145.1 Deltaproteobacteria bacterium | reverse complement strand
GACGAGCGCCGACCCTCCCCACCCTCCATGTTCCACGGGGGGGCAGCGGCGGCAAAGTCGAGCCGACGAGTTCCTGACCCGGGCCAGCGAACGGTCAGGTTCGCCCGGTGGGCGCATCGCCGCCCCTGCCCGGGTGAGCCGGGACGCTGGGGTAGCATCGCCGCGGAGGTTCCATGTCGCTTCGCAATGTCGAGATCGCGCCCCTCCGGCGCACGCCGCCCTTTCGCAAGATCGCCATCGGCACCTGGACGGGGCCCGGCGACCCGCAGATCTACGGCACCCTGGAGGTGGACCTCACGCGCGCCCTGGCCTGGCGCGACCGCCAGCCCGCCGACGGCCCGCGCATCACCGTCACCCACATGGTGGCCCGCGCCCTCGGGCTCGCGATGAGGCGCTACCCCGATCTCAACGGTTTCATCCGCTTCAAGCGCATCTACCTCCGCAAGTCCGTCGACATCTTCTTCCAGGTCACGGTGCGGCACGACTCCGGGCGCAACGACCTCGCCGGACTCCGCATCACCGAGGTGGACCGCAAGGGGGTGGCGCGCATCGCCGAGGAGATGGCGGCCAAGGTGGAGCGCGTCCGCCAGCGCCGCGACACCGAGCTGCAGAAGACCTCGAAGATGCTCAGCATGCTGCCCGGCTGGCTGGTCGGCTTCTTCCTGAACCTGAGCGGCTTCGTCTCCTACGCGCTCAACCTGCGCCTTCCCGGCATCCCCCCCGACCAGTTCGGCGGCTGCATGGTCACCAACGTCGGCTCCATGGGCCTCGACGTGGCCTACGCCCCCCTGGTCCCCTACGCGCGCACGCCGCTCATCATCCTGCTCGGCGAGGCGAAGAGGCGCCCGGTGGTCGTCGAGGACGAGGAGGGCGAGCGCATCGAGGCCCGGACCATCGTCACCCTCAACGCGACCATCGACCACCGATTCTGCGACGGGGCGCTGCTGGCGAAGATGGTGCGCGCCATCCAGGCCGTCTTCGCCGATCCCGACCGGTGGTTCGAGGAGGGTGCCGACCCCGCCGAGCTGTGAGGGCGGCTACCCGTCGTCGGGGGCGTCGCCCGCCTCGTCGCGGCCGCCGAAGACCTCGTCGGCCAGCTCGACCAGCGCCCCGCGGAAGGCGTCGACGTAGCGCGGGTGGACGACCCGGGCGTGCACCACCCACACGTCGGCGGTGTCCGGGGCCCGGTGCACCGTGGGCGCGACGCCGGGGGCCAGGTAGGGGCTGAGGAAGGCGAGCTCTTCGAGGCGCTGGCGCACCCAGGCCGTGTCGGGGTGGCCGCCGCCGTGCCGGGCGGCGAGGCGACCGACGTGCACCGGCACGGTCACCGGGGGCCAGGGACTCCGGTCGACGTGGACGCCCTGGCGCAGCAGCCGGTGGTTGGGCACGAGCAGCTCGCGGCCGTCGTCGAGGCGGACGCGCGTGACCCGCGCCCCGACCCCGCGGACGATGCCGACCTCGCCCTCGAGGTTCACGCGGTCGCCGCGGCGCAGGGTCTGCTCCACCGACAGCAGGGCGCCGGCGAACAGGTCGGCGAGGAGGTCGCGCACCGTCCAGCCCACCGCCGCCGCCGCCCCGACGAGCACGACCGGGGCCACCCACAGCCAGGACTCCGGCAGGAAGGCGAAGGCGGCGACGAGCACCAGCGGCGGCGCGGCGCCCCGGCCGAGGGCGGCGAGCGCGCCGAGGAGTCGCAGGAGCAGCCCGCCCAGGCGCAGGCGGGCGCCGAGGGCGTCGGCGAGGTTGCCGAGCACGAAGGAGAGGGCCGCCGCCGCGAGGAAGAGGAGGCCGTGCCAGAAGGGGAGATCGCGCACCGGGTGGCGCGGCCACCAGGCCGGCCCTCGGTCCGCGGCCGCGGGCTCGGGCCGACTGGCCGGCCCGGCGGCCGGCGGGGTCGGACGGAAACCGCCGGCGAGCTGGCGGTCGAGCCAGGTGTCGAAGGGGGTGGGGAACGGCGATTCCGACGCGGGGGATTCCGCTCCGACCTCGCCCCGATCGGAGGCGTTGCCCGCGGTGCCCGCCGCGGGCTGGCCCTCCTCCGCGGGCGCGGCCGAAGGGCCCTGCTCCCCGCGGTTGCCGGCCAGGGGCCGGCGCTCCGGCTCCTCCGCGGTGCCGGCCTCGGGCGGGCGCTCCGGCCCCTCCGCGGTGCCGGCCTCGGGCGGGCGCTCCGGCTCCTCCGCGGTTCCAGCCACGGGCGGGCGCTCCGGCTCCTCCGCGGTTCCAGCCCCGGGCGGGCGCTCCGGCTCCTCCGCGGTGCCGACCAGGGGCCCGCGCTCCTCGGCGCTGGGGCCGGCCGGGGGCCGGGGGTCCTGCGCGGCCGCGAGGCGCGGGAGGAGGACGACGGCCAGGGCGCCGGCCATGCGGAAGCGGCCGTCCTCGTCGCGTTCGAGCAGACCCCAGTGGGCGAGGCGGGCCAGGAAGGCGTGGCTCACCTCGGGCTCGAGCCGGAACTGCGCCGCGTGCTCGTCGGGGCTGAGC
>WGAH01000800.1 GCA_015489145.1 Deltaproteobacteria bacterium | reverse complement strand
GTCGGTGGGCGATTTCCAGGACCATGACGTGCTGCGGGAACAGCTCCCGACGCTCTTCCTGTTCCGGCACGGCCAGGCCCCGCCCGCCGGGGCCATCCAGGGCGTCCTCGGGATTCGCTCGGGGGCCGAGGCGCGGCGGGCCGCCGATCGCCTCGTGAACCTCGAGCAGTTCGAGATGCTCACCACCGCCGGTGGCTCGGCGGGGCTGGATCCGCTACATGCCCTGCCCTTCTATCGGCACAAGGGCAGAATGGGAGGGTTCGATGGCTGAACAGGCGATGGACAGGGGCGAATTGATGGCGCGATGGGCGGCGCTGCGGGCGTCGTCGAAGCGGATCAAGGGTGCCGCCGCCACGCTCGACCGGGTCGTGGGCCGCTTCTCCGACTCGGGTGGCTACGACGCCCTGAAGGTGGCCGAGCGCGAGCTGGCGAAGCTCGACGGGCTCAGCATCGACGCCGAAGAGCTGCTCGCCCGGGTCGGGGCCCTGGCCGGCGAGACGCGGGCCTGGGTCGAGACCGAGTGGGTGAGGCGGAGCCACCACGTCGTCGAGGACCTCCGACGCGAGTTCCGCGAGCGCGGGGTGCACCTCGCGCAGCTCGACGAGACGTCTGGTTCAGCGCTGGTGTTCCACGCCTTCCCGGTGGCGATTCGCCTGGTCCCGTCCGAGGACCGGGCCGAGCTGCTCCACGCCGGCGAGGTGATTCGGCCCAGGGTCCCGCTTTCCGCCCCCCGCCTGTTCACCGCCTGGGACAAGGCGCGCGGAATGCTGGAAAAGAGCGGCACGGAGCCGGACGACTTCGCCCGCGAGCTTCGCGAGGCCTACGCGAACCTCCGCAAGCTCGGCCAGCTCAGGGCCTCGGGTCGCGCCCGCCTCGCCGACCTCAACTTCCAGGTGTTCGTGCAGCGCCAGACGGCGCGCGGGGGCCGCACCGACCCGCGCCGCCGTCGCATCGTCGAGTACCCCAGGTGGAACTTCGCCTGGGACCTCGGCCGCCTGCTCGACTACATGGTAGAGAGCCCGGACGCTTTCGCCGACCTCGACTTCCACCGGGCCAGCCGCACCGCGGCCGCAGGGCGGTCCACCTCGGTGCTGGTGGAACGCGAGTCCGGGGCGATGGAGTCCTACGCCGACCTGACCGTGAAGGGCGGCTGAGGACGGGAGTCGGCGTCGCGTCGTCGAGGCTGCCCAGGGGCGCGGCCATTCCGCATCCTGCGGCAGGTCATGGCCGTTCGGGATCGCCGGTGCGAAGCGGGGCGGGCCCGCCGACATTTCGGGTGGCGCCAGCACCTGTGGGTGCGGACGCGGACCGGTTTCGGCCGGCCGCCTCGACGCTCGCGCCCCCGGCAGTTCCGCCGAGGACTCCCCCGTCGCCCGGACGGCCGGTCGCGGAGGGAGAGCCATGACGCGCGACCTGCCTCGAAACACTGGAAAGGGCGGCGTTCTGGGGGTGCTGGCGATCGGGCTGCTCGTCGCGGGCTGCCGCGGCGGCGGCGAGGACACGGGCGCCACCCTGCCGTGCGAGCCCTGCGACGCCTGCGACACCGGCGGCCCGGACACGGGCACGCCCCCCGACACGGGCGCACCCGCGCTGCTCGGCTGCGCCGACTGCCACGTGAGCGAGGCCGCGGCCGAGGCCGGCAGCGCCCACCGGGCCACCCTCGACGACGTGGCCGCCGAGCTGGCCGAGGAGCGGGCCGGGCAGACCCCCGACGAGGTGCTGAACGGCGACGACCCGGAGGACTGCATCGCCTGCCATGCGCCCACCGCCGTGTTCGCCGAGGGGGGCATGAGCGAGTCCGAGGCGCTCGCGTACTTCTTCACCACCACCGACGGCGCCTTCAGCGCCGACACGGTGGCGCAGAACGCGGACGACTGGCCCCACGTCGCCTGCGAGGCCTGCCACGAGGCCCCCGACGACCACCCGGCCGCCAGCCCGTCGCTCGCCTGGTTCGACGCCCGCGCCGCGAGCTACCAGCCCGTGAGTGGTAGCAGCGCCCTGTGCGGCAACTGCCACGGCAGCGAACAGTTCGCCGACACCGACCACCTCACCTGGGACGCCTGGGCCGCCAGCGGGCACGGCGACGACCAGCAGGACGTGGCGGACGAACTTGCCGAGGAGCGCGCGGGCGAGTCCCCCCACGAGGTCGTCACCGGCGACGACCCGGAGGACTGCATCGCCTGCCACGCGCCCACCGCCGTGCTCGCCGAGGGCGGCATGAGCGAGGAGGCCGCCCTCGCCTGGTTCTTCACCACCACCGACGGCGTGTTCACCGCCGACACCGCGGTTCGGAACGGCGACGCCTGGCCCGACGTGGCCTGCACGGCCTGCCACGACCCCCACAGCCCGGACACGCCCGCCTACTTCAACTCCTCGACCCGCGACTACGAGGCCGTCGCCGAGCCTGACGCGCTGTGCGGCCGCTGTCACGGCAGCCTCCGCTTCGCCAGCACCGATCACCTCAGCTACGACCTGCGCCTCGGCACCGAGGGGATCGGCGTGGACGACGATCAGCTCATGCCCGGTGTCTCCTGCGTCGACTGCCACATGAGCACCGGCGAGGAGGACAGCTTCGCCGCGATGACCCACGGCCACGCCTTCCAGGTCGTCGTCGAGGAGGACGGCGGGACCACCGATGCCTGCCTGGGCTGCCACCCGACGATGGACTCCCAGGCGGTCATCGCGGAGTTCCAGGCGGAGTTCGCCGCCCTCGACGCGACCGCCGCGGCGGACGTGGAGGCGGCGGAGGCGGCGCTGGCCGGCGCGGGCGACGCCGAGCTCCTGGCGAAGCTGGAGGAGGCGCGCCACGACCTCGCCCTGGCGGAAGGCGACGAGAGCGGCGGCTTCCACAACCACGACTACGCGATGGCGCTCCTCCAGGACGCGGAGGACCGGGCGCGGGAGATCCTCGCGGCCCGCTGAGCGCCGCGCCCGCGGCTACTCCTCGGCGGCCGGGAGCGCTTCCTGGCGGTCGACCTTCTCGGCGCTGAACTGGCAGGGCCAGGC